>RFHN01000311.1 GCA_003695835.1 Armatimonadota bacterium | reverse complement strand
GTTCTTCATGAGTTCCCTCACAGGGCGCTATACCACTTCTCCCGAAACACGCATGGACCAGGACCTTGCCCTGCTGCGCAATCGAACCCGTCCGGAAGAGTTCGTACGAGTGCTTGAGCAGGAGATGTCAGCTGTCCTTACGGCAGACTACTGGGACGTCACCTTGCCGAACGAGCTTGTAGGCGCTGCTCACCGAAACCGAGGTCAAGCCGCGTTTTACGCAGCACTGTGCATCTTAGATGCCCCAGTGCTCTATTCGTCTGCCAGTGTGCGGAGCTTGCTCGATCCGCTTTCCCGAGGAATGAGAGCAAACCTGGAGAGACATCACCTATTCCCGAGGCAATACCTGAAGCGACAAGGCGTTACGGGACGGCGAGACCTCGACCAGGTCGCAAATTTCGCGTTGGTGGAGTGGCACGACAACAATGACATTCGTGACCAAGCTCCCCATGAATATGCGCCTGTGTATGAGAGCCGTTTCGACAGCGATACACTCGCGAGAATGTATGAATTTCACGCCCTGCCGCAGAGGTGGTATGAGATGCCGTATGAAGAGTTCTTGGCCGAGCGGCGCAAGCGAATGGCTGCAATCATCCGGAGAGGTTTTGAACACCTGTCAGCTCATTGAGTTCTGCGAGGAAGATCAACGGTCCTGTGACTTACGTCACTCGCTCACGAACGGAACGAAGCGGCAGTACTGGCGGGTGCGCTCCGTTCGGTCGCGATACGCGCGGATGAGTTCCTGGGAGTAGCGATCGCCGACCGGCGCAAGCACAAACCCATCTTCTTGAAGAAGCGTTAGCGACCAGTCCGGAATCTCGCGGAGAGCCGCGCTGAAGAGGACGCGGTCGAACTTCTCCCCGGCCCAATCCATCTCGGCGGCATTTCCGATGCGAACATCGGCTCGATAGCCGAGCCTCTGGAGCGTTTCTTTGGCTCGGTTCGCCACGTGTGGGAGGATCTCCACGCCCACCGCTTCCGCTCCCAACTCTTCCAAGAGCGCAAGGACGTAGCCGGAGCCGGAACCGACTTCCAGGACGCGCAGGCCCGGCCGAAGGTCAAGCGTGTCCAGCATGATGGCGATCATGGAGGGCTGGGAGATCGTGGAGCCTTCGGCGAGGGGGAGGGCTTGATCCACCCAAGCCTCGTTCTTCCATTCGGGCAGAACGAACTCTTCCCGCGGTACTTTGCGGAACGCCTCGAGAAGCGCTTCGTTGCCCGGTGCCACGAGCGCCACCCGCCTCAACGTTTCCTCTTTCTCGGAGGTCACGTGAGTAGGATAGCCGAGTTAGACGCTTCTTACGCGCCCTTGCGTCTTTCTTCCGCCTGAGTGGCGACGACGCGGTCGCGGCCGCGGGACTTAGCGGCGTAGAGGCAGCGGTCGGCGAGTTCGACAAGCTCTTCGGGGGTTTGGATGCTCTCGTCGAGCGTTGCGACGCCGACGCTCACCGTGAAGTCGTGGGGCTGCTCGTCGTGCTTTCGCACGCCTGACCGGATTCGTTCCGCGAGTTGGATCGCGCCTTCGAGATCGGTCGAGGGCAGGATGACGGCGAACTCTTCTCCGCCGTAGCGGGCGCAGAGGTCTGCGGCGCGAGTTATGGAGCGGAGGACGTTCGCAAGATCGCGCAAGGCTCCGTCGCCGGCCTGGTGCCCAAATCGGTCGTTGAACTGTTTGAAATGATCAATGTCCAACATGAGGAGACTCAAAGGCGCGTTGTAGCGCCTGGCGTAGGCGAAGGCTTTTGTCAATTCTTCAGTAAAGGTGCGATGATTGGCGAGTCCGGTCAGTCCGTCGGTGGCTGCGAGGTGGCGCAAGTGTCGAACGAGCTTTTCCAGTTCTACATTCTGTTCGCGAACCTGATGCACGGCTTGTGCGGCGTCGCCGGAGCTTCGCGTTAGCGTTTCATTAATGCGGAGGAGGGATTGGATCTGTTCGGAGAGTTCGCTCATCCTCTCTTCGACCTCGCGGACGGGCATCACGTTGCGGTCCAAGTCTTGGTTCACGACCCTCATGAGGAGGCCGATCGGCGAATCATCGGTGGGGAATCGCCGTTCGCTGTCCCCGTACAGGCGCGCCCTCGCGACTCGGAGGAGTTCCTGGATGCGACGTCGATCCCTCGCCTCGGCGAAGGCTTTGCCGACGATCCAACCAAAGAACAGGCCGGCAGTCGCGACCACCCAAGTCTCCGGCCCGGGAGGCGGGAGGAAGTTCCAGGCAAAGCCGTGCATGTCCCTTAAATCTTCGGCTTCCCGCGTTGCTTGCCGCAGAGTTTCGGGTGGAAGCAAGCAAGCTTGCCGGGCTTCGAGGCGAACTTCGAGTGGAATGTGAAAAAAGGCGGCGAATTGCGCGTTGAAATCCGGGGCAGTCGTTCCGAACATATGGTTGGAGCGGCCAACACAAGCACTTTCGGAAGGGAATCATGGCGACGTACCAATACACGGCAGTTGACGCATCGGGGAAGACAGTTCGAGGCGAGGTCGAGGCGGACAGCGAGAGCCTCGTTCTGAAGAAGCTGCACGACCAGCAGCTCCATGTGACGAGCCTCAGCCTCGCAAAGAAGAAGGGGGCGGGAAGCGGCCGGCTCTTCGGCGGATCGAAGGTGAAGCTGAAGAACCTCGTCGTGTTTAGCCGGCAGTTCGCCACGATGATCAACGCGGGCATTCCGATGCTTCGCTGTTTGGAGATTCTGAGAACGCAGACCAAGGACCCGGTCTTGAAAGAGGCGCTGACCACCGTTCACTCGGATGTGAGCAGCGGCACGTCTTTGAACGAGGCGATTGGAAAGCATCCGAACGTGTTCAACAAACTGTACGTGAACATGGTAAAGGCCGCGGAGGTCGGCGGCGTTCTCGACACGATTCTGGACCGCTTGGCGAACTTCCTCGAGTACGAACTGGAGGTCCGCTCGAAGATCAAGAGCGCGATGATGTATCCGGTCATGGTGCTCGTCTTCTCGATCGTGATGCTGTTTGCGCTGTTCACGTTCGTTCTTCCGAAGTTCAAGGAGATCTTCGAGGGTATGAACGTGGAGATTCCGCCTGTGACCGCGTTCCTATTCGGGATTGGAGACTTCTTCCAGGCTTACTGGTGGTTGATGTTCCTTGCAGCGTTCGGCGCGTTCATCGGCCTGAAGATGTGGGGCCGCAGCGAGGCGGGAGCGTATCAGATTGACGCGTTGAAACTACGCCTGCCGATTGTGGGTGAGATCATTCTGAAGATGAGCGTGGCCCGATTCGCTCGGACGTTCGGCACTTTGATTTCATCCGGCGTGCCGATGATGCGAGCCTTGGAAATCGTGGGTGAGACGAGCGGGAACCGCGTGCTCACGGAGGCGATTGACCAAGCGCGAATCTCGATCCGGGATGGAAGCAAGTTGAGCGTGCCGATGGAGCAATCGGGACTCTTTCCGGCGATGGTCACCCACATGGTGGACATCGGCGAGGAAAGCGGCCGCCTGAGCGAAATGCTGGTGAAGGTAGGCGACTTTTACGATCAGGAAGTGGAACAGACGGTCAAGGGCCTTACTTCGATGATCGAGCCGATGCTCATCATTTTCATGGGCGTGATCGTCGGCTTCATTGCGATTTCGGTCATGACTCCGATCTTCAAGTTGGTCAACTCGATCAACTAACGCTCGGGTCATGACATCGCCCGCAGGGTGAGCGGGCAACGAACAATTGGGGAACGTGGGGAGGGGCGTTTGTGCATCCTCCCCAAGGAAAGAACGGCAGGGATTGCCAAACCAAACCGGCAACGCAAGGATTGCGTTGACCAGATCAAGGGAGTGATGCGTGGAAGACAGGATGTCTTACTATGACGACGCCGAAGGGCTCGTCTACCGGTACTTACAATCTGGAGATCAGGAACTGCTCGACGCGATTCTGAGCGCCCACAAAGGGCTCGTCGAGAGAGTCGCTCGGCGTTACGCCGGCATCGAGCTGTTCGAGGACCTGGTGCAGGTCGGCATGATCGGGTTGCTGAACGCGTTAACCCTGTTCGAGCCCGACAAAGGAGTGAAGTTCTCGACCTACGCTACGCACCTGGTCGTCGGCGCGATCAAGCATCACTTGCGGGATCGCTCCAAGATCATTCGCGAGCCCGCGTGGTTGCAAGAAGTCCGTCACCGCATTCGCAAGGTGCACGCGGAATTACTCCAAGAGCTGGGGCGCGAGCCGTCCGACGAGGAGTTGATATCTCGCGCGGAGATCACCCAGGAGGCGTTGGACGAGGTGCGGGCTACGGAGTCAGTATTCAAAGTCGCAAGCCTGGACATGGGCTTCGACGATGACGACGAGGAGAGCGAGGAGCCGGCGCCGACGGACAATGGTCAGACCGTCGTCAGCGCGGAGGAGAGGCTGCTCATCGAGGAGATGCTCAGCGGCCTACGGGATCTCGAGCGGGAGGTTCTACTTCTCTTCCATGTCGAGTCGTTGAACCAAACCGAGATCGCGGAGCGGCTCGGGATTTCGCCGAACTACGTTTCGCATATCCTGCGACAATGCACGAACAAGCTTCGGAAACTGTACGAAGAGAGCGAGGAAGCGGATCGGCGGATCCGTCAAGAACTGGGGAATGCGCCGTCCGACGTCCTTGACGAAGCTGTCGGTTGTTACCTCGAGGACTATCTGATGCGCCGCCTCGATGAAGAGGTGCACCGAGCCTCGTGCGTGGGAACTGAGGTTGGGTTCGTTCGAGTTCAATTCGAGGGTCTGGAGACGTTGCGGCAGTTCTATGGCCAGGCGGCGGTGGACGAGTTCCTGGCGAATGCTGCTGCCTTCTTGCGCGACGGGGTTCGACGGCTCGACATCGTCGGCCGAGTCGGAGATGTGGGGTTCGGAATCGTGTTTCCGGGTACCGGCGAGCAGGTGCGCTTCGCCTACGAACGACTGAAGGGAAGGATCGAGTCTTGGGTCGAGAGGAACGCCGGCCAGAGCCAAATCCGGGTGTACATGGGCGTGGCCTACTACCCAGCGTCGGGGCGCTCGGGTCGGACTCTGTTCCACGCTGCAACCCTCGAACAGGTCTACGGCCGCCGGGCTGCGTGAGGGAACCGAGCCGCTCCGTTTGGAGTAGCCTATAGACGTGGTTCGCCTCACGCAACTGGTTGATTGCGCCGGTTGAGCGAGCAAACTGGGCCCGGCCCAACTTGCAGAGGTTCTGCAAGGCTTGCCCAACGTGGAGCACCCGGACCTGCTCGTCGGCTTCGATACGCGAGACGATGCAGGCATGTTCCGCTTGGACGGGCAGAGGGCGCTGGTCCAGACGGTGGACTTCTTCACTCCGATCGTGGACGACCCCTATGCGTATGGCTCGATTGCCGCTGCGAACGCGCTTTCGGACGTCTACGCGATGGGCGGTGAGCCTATGACGGCCCTGACGATCGCCTGTTTCGATCCCGGCCAGGCTCCCGCCGAAGTGTGGTCCCAAGTGTTTCAGGGAATTCACGACAAATGTCAAGAGGCGGGCGTCGTAATTGTTGGCGGGCATACGGTGGAGGACTCGCAGCCGAAGTTCGGTCTTGCGGTGACCGGCCTTGCCCATGACTTGGAGTCCTTCCGCAACACCGAAGCGAAGGTGGGCGACCGCATCTTTCTCTCGAAGCCGATCGGGACGGGCATCATCACGACGGCGGCGAGGAACTTGGACTGTCCCGAGGATGCCCTTCAGGCAG
>RFHN01000310.1 GCA_003695835.1 Armatimonadota bacterium | reverse complement strand
GGGTTCTTCTCGCTGTGCTCTTTGGCGAGGCTCAGATCGAGTCCATGTGTGCATCCACCGAACGCATGAGATAGAAGAATCTTGCGACGTCCACTCCGATCTCGTCCATCAAATCGCTCAGCTGCACCATCGAGCCGTCCCGCTTCGACATCTGCTTGACCTCGCCGCCCTCCAGAAACCGAACGATCTGCGTGACGACGACCTCGAACCGACTGGCGTCGTAGCCCATCGCCTCGATCGCCGCCGCCATGCGCGGAATGTAGCCGTGGTGGTCGGCGCCCCAGATGTCGATCAAGCGGTCAAAGCCACGGTCGAACTTGTCCTTGTGGTAGGCGATGTCGCTGGCGATATACGTCGGGCGACCGTCGCTTCGGACGACGATACGGTCCTTGTCGTCGCCGAACGCTGTGGATTTGAGCCATAAGGCGCCGTCCTTTTCGTACAGGAAGCCCTTGGCCTTCAGCTGCTCAATCGCTTCCTGGACACTGCCTCGGTCGAAAAGGCTCTGTTCCGAAAACCACGTGTCGAACACGACCCCGAACCGCTCCAGGTCTCTCCGTTGAACTTCCAGCATCAACTCTTGAGCGACGGGCTGAAAGAACTCCGGGCCGTCTTCGGCGTGAGCGTCCCCGTGCAGCTCCAAGATCTGGCGAGCGACGTCGTCTACGTATTCGCCTTTGTAGCCGCCTTCGGGGAACTCCCCCTCGAGCCCCAGCAACTCGCGATACCGGCAGCGAACGCTGAGGGCGAAGAGGCGCATCTGTTCGGAGTTCACGCCGTCGTTCACATAGAATTCACGCGAGACCTGATGGCCCGCCGCTTCCAGGACGCGGGCCAGACTGTCTCCAAACGCTGCCCCGCGACCGTGGCCGACATGGATCGGCCCGTTCGGATTCGCGCTCACGAATTCGACGAGAAACTTCTGCGGAGTCTCTGCGTCCAGCCTGCGGAGCCGCTCCGGTTCTGCCAAGCCCATTCGCAGCCACTCCGCCATGAAAGAGTCGGACAGGCGCAGGTTGAGAAACCCCGGGCCGGCGATGTCTACGGCTTGGAAGGCCTCGTCGGCCGCGAGACGCTCGGCCAGGCGTTCGGCGATCTCCCTTGGTGGGCGTTTCACGACTGGAGAGGAGATGAGAGCGAAGTTGGTCGCGAAGTCTCCGAACTCGTATCGTTTCGGCGCCGTCAACTCGACGGCTGGGAGGGCGCTGACGTCCAGTCCGATTTCGGCAGCGGAGCTCTCCGCGGCCGCTCGAACCCGTCGCGCAACATCGTGCCGAAGATGGGACATGGACGGCAGAGATTACCTGCAGGCGAGGAAATCCCTCGGTTGGGTAGGTTCTCATCCGTGTTCGCGAAGAAACCGGTTACGATCCTCGGTGTTCCGTTCGGCCTGGGAGGCAGCCGACCTGGCGCAAGCCTCGGGCCGGACGCCATCCGGTTCGCTTCGTTGGTCAACCAACTATCGCTGCTCGCCGAAGTGGAAGACTGCGGCAATGTTGTAACGGCTCCCATTGGGGGCGCCACCAGCGACGGCAACGGAATCCGGAATTTTGAAGTCGCCTTCGAGAGTCTTCGGCAAACACGGCCTCGGGTGGACGAAGTACTCGGCCGCGGGCGCGTCCCGGTGGTCCTCGGCGGTGATCACAGCCTCTCCATCGCAACGGTCTCTGCCGCTGTCGGCTCAGCGGAGGAGGTCGGTTTGCTCTGGATCGACGCTCACGCCGACCTCAACACGCCTGATACATCACCGAGTGGCAACTTACACGGCATGTCTGTGGCTGCGCTTCTTGGGTTGCCGTGCGAGAGCCACCATCCGGGGAGTGCCGCTTGGAAGCGAATTCAACAAGAGATCGTTGCGGGGAATCACCTGAAGCACGAGCAAGTCGTCTGGTTGGGTCTACGAGACTTGGATCCAGGCGAACGAGAGCGGATCATCCAGACCGACATCCGCCGCGCCATCACGATGTACGAAATCGACCACTTCGGTTTGGAAGCGATGATGGAGCACGCTGCGGGCTATCTCGAGCGCGCGGGCGTTCGAAATCTTTGGATCAGCCTGGATGTGGACGTCCTCGATCCTCTCATCGCGCCGGGCACGGGAACGGGCGTCCGTGGAGGATTGACATACCGGGAGATGCACCTGCTCGCGGAGTTTCTCTATGAACTCGTCGGGAGACAGACCTCTCCGTTCGACCTCATCGGCGTGGACGTCGTCGAGGTCAATCCACCTCTCGATCGTCAGAACGAGACCGCCCGCCTCGCTACCGAGTGGCTCTGTTCGCTCTTCGGCAAGCGAATCCTGCCGCGCTGGGTTTAGCGCACGACCACCTGCACCTTGTCCACTCGGGTCCGGAAGGTCGCCAAGGGGAACGGCACATTGATGACCGACTTGACGCGGACATCCACCTCGCCGTTCGGGCCTACGTAATCGCCCGCGGGAATCCGCGTCCGCGTAAATCGAACGTCCTTCAGTCCGATCGAGAAAGGTGCAAATTCGTCATACTGTCCCGTACCCCAGTTGTACAGCGCAATCTTGCCGAAGCTGATGGGCTGATCCGACCCGACCTCTACGTGCACATCGAGTTCCGAAGGGTTCTGAACGAGGGTTGAGAGCCGAACTCGGACGGACGACAGATTCGCCTCTTGCACTTCGGAGAACGGGAACGACGCGAGGCGCAGGTACTGGTTGTCGGACCGTTTGAGGTCGTCCACCGTTCCCGCTTCAACCGCTCCGTGGAGCAACTCGTAGGACTGAACGGTCGCGGGCTGCCCCGGCACGACGTTGACGTAGTAGACGTCCTGCTCGCCGTTATAGGTGGCTGCGAAGGCTACATGGGCGCCTGCCGAATCCGACTTCATGTCGAAGTAGTCGCCCATCTTCTGCTGTCCCCCCGGGTAGCCCAGCGAGTGGTCAAATGTGGGGCCGATCGGCCGGTTGGGAGCCCACGTCCTGCCCTCATCGAACGAGTATGAATAGTAGAGCCGTGAGCGGGAAGAGCCTTCGTCCCGCGTGTCCAACCAGATGACGTCAATCCGGCCTTCCGGAGAGACGGACATCGTGCCGAACCACTGCCAGTTGTTGCCACTGTCGTCGTTCACGCGCACCGGTGCCGAAAAGGTCTGGCCTCCATCGGTGGAACGAACGAACATGACATCGAGCGGATCGTTGCCGCTCGGATCCACCGAGCAGAGGACGTAGACGTTGCCTCGCGACGGGCCATTGCTGTGATCCACAGCCACCCAGACCTGCCCCAAGAGACCATCCGGGTTGATGCCGGAAAACCAGCGCTGCACGCCCCCGAGGTTCACGCTTGTAACCGTAAAGGTTGGCGTCTGGCCAGCAAACTTTGCATTCGTGGACTTCGCAAGCCGGAACGTGTTGCTGTTGCTCTGCCGGCCGACGACGTAGAGGTCTCCGTTCGGCGCAACGGCGAGAGTTCCCCAAATCGGCCGGTTCGGAATCTCGATTGGGAAGAGCCAAGACTGCCCGCCATCCACGGACCGCGTGAACGTTCGGGGCGACCACTGATTGCCCGCAGTGTTGCAGGCGCTATACAAGAAACCGTGTCCCGAACCGCCTGTGCGATCAATCGCCATCCACTGCTTGTCTCCGCCGTACCCCTGCAGTGGGCCGGTCCAAGTCTGCCCTCCGTCGGAAGAGACGAACATGTCGCACCGCCAGGGTGACGTGATGAGGCTGTAGTAGTAGATGTTTCCCGCAGCATCCGAATCGAGAACGGGATCGCTGCGGAAGACGCCGTTGTCGAGAGTCCCAGCATGCCAGGTGGCGCCGCCATCGTCGGACCAGGCGTATCCGGCCTCCCGAAAGTCGGACTGCACAGAATCAAACTGGCGCCACCCGATCACCATTCGGTCCGGATCTGCGTACGAGACGGCGATAGAAGGCTCATTCGCCGCGTCGCCAACGCTGTTGTTTCCGTCCGTGTCCACATTGACCTGAATGATTTGGAACGGATCGGAGCCTTGCGCGAAGGAGATGTACGGGCGGGAAGTAACCTTCTTTCCACCCTTTGCTTCTGGAGTAGTCGCCGGGAACTCAAGCTGGGTTTCGTTGACTTGGTCGGCGCGAGCGGGCACACCCAGCTGAATCTGGATCAGCGGAAACAGAGCGAGCGTTGCGAGAATCATGGCTAACAGTATGTCGTCCTGAAAGCCTGCAAATGTTCGCAAGCCGCGCGCAGACCGGTAATCCTACGGAGACTTGAGCACCGTTTTGTCGAACTGGAAGACGTACAGCCACCAGTTCGCCAGTTTTCCATCCGGGCCCACGCCCGTCTTGCGCGGCAGGTGCGAGAACCACCACTTCATATAGTTCCGATGATAGTCAGGCCCTCCCCACGTCTCGCAATTGACAGGCTTCTTGGCGCCGGTGAGCAGCGGATAGTTGAGCCAGTCGTCTGCGGTGCTCATCACGGTTCGCGGATTGGCGTAGTCGTAATCCTTCTCCGCGTTGGGCGGCCAATGGCAGGACCCCACCGCAGCCGTGCCGGATTGCGCCTCATTGGCGGCGAAGCGCGCCCAAGCCGTGGAGAGATCGTCGGCCTTCCATCCTCCATAGACCTTCGACATCGTCGCCTCGGTGCGATGACTGAGGTCGTGAAGCATTTCGGCAACCCCGCGCTCGTAGTTGAAACCCATGATCGCGAAGGGGCGCTTCGCCGGAACCTTCTCGTAGACCCCTCCGTTGATGTAGAAGGCGCCCGGCCCCGCCATCGCCGCCTCCCAGTACCCGAAGTACGGAGCCCCGAAGATCCAGATCTCGTCGCACTTGCCCTCCGACACCGCATCCGCCATCCCGTATTGCTGGATGACGCGTTCGTAGTCCATTCCGTCCGGCTGATGCCAGTCCTTGCCGGACCTCAGGGCCTGGAGGTAGGACTCGTCGTCGTACTGATAGCCGTCCACTTTGACTGGGTACGCGTCCACGTCCCGCCACTCGACGATCCGGTAGCGGATGAGATCGCCGCTCGCCTCCCGGACGTCGGCGATGTATCCCTCGGAGAGCTTCTTCGGGTCGTTCCATCCACCGACTTCGTGAAGGCGCTTCCCTCCCTCCGACTCGATGATCGGATCGAAGTTGAAGACCAGCACGCGGACTTCGATCGGCTGCGTCTGCGCAGCGAACAAAGCAAAAAGGGCGGCAATCATGCCGCCCGAGTCTACCAAAGGGTCGGCGCCTACGTCTTTGCCACCGTTTTCTTGGGCGCGTCGGCGTAGATCTTCCGAACCCAACCTCGGTCGAACACCGCTTGGGCCACACGCTCCACCGAAACCGCATACGCAGCCAGGCGCGTGTGCACGCGCTTCGACTCGCGGACCGAGTACACAGCGCGGAACGCTTCCGTCATCCGCTCGTCCAGCCGGCGATGCACTTCGCTGAGCGGCCATTGATCATTCGACGCATTCTGAACCTGCTCGAAGTAGCTGACCGTGACGCCGCCTGCGTTGCACAGAAAGTCCGGAATCACGAACACACCCTTCTCGAACAGGATGTGATCGGCCTCGGGGCTGGTGGGGCCGTTCGCAAGCTCCGCAACGATCTTCGCCTGAATCGAACTCGCGTTGTCCTTATGAATCACTCCCTCCAGCGCGGCCGGCACGAGAATGTCCACCGCTAACTCCAGCAACTCTTCGTTCGTCACGCTTTGGCAACCCGCCATCCCTACGACGCTGCCCGTCTCCCGCTTATGCGCGACGACCGCCTCATAGTTGAGGCC
>RFHN01000025.1 GCA_003695835.1 Armatimonadota bacterium | reverse complement strand
GTGGAAGGGAGAACGAAAACTCACTCCAGACCGCACTGACGAGGTCAGACACTCCAAATGGCACTCCCATTCCGATGGCGGACGCCCACGCCCAGCGCCAGGTCGCGCCCAGCCACTGCCTCATCACGCGCCCCTGCGCATACCCAACGCCGGCACCCATGGCGATCCCAACTATGAACTGAGACTCCCTGTCCCCTATGCCAATCAGGTCCCCACCGACCGCTGCGAGAACGACGAACACGAACCCGAGCAGCCAGCCGGCAAACGTGGCACGGACCCACCGTGTGAAGAACTCCCGATCTGCTTGACTGTGGTCAACACTCATGCGGCGCGATCCCTGAAATGCGGGGCGGGCTAACGGCTTGCCGGTCAGCAACGGACGAGGTCCGTCTGCTGCCGCGGCGGTTAGGTGCCTGCCCGGTACTGGGGAGCCGGGTTACCCGCTGCGAAGGATCTTCTCCATCTTCTTTCCTTTCGCCAGTTCATCGACCAGCTTGTCCAAATATCTGACCTTTTGCGTCAACGGATTCTCGATCTCTTCCACTCGGTGGCCACAGATGACGCCAGTGATGAGTCGTGCGTTCGGATTGAGCCGGGCCTTGTGAAAGAACTGCTCAAACGTAGTTCCCTGCGCAATGTGGTCCTTCAATTCGCGTTCGTTGAAGCCAGTCAGCCACTCAATCACCTCGTGTAGCTCTTCTACCGATCGGCCCTTTTTCTGGACCTTTGAGACATAATGCGGATACACAGAGGCGAACGTCATCCGTGCGATACGCTCATCACTTGTGTTGCTCATGCGCCTGTGCCTCCCCAGCTACCTGCCCACCTAACGGCTGGCATCAGCGGCAGCTCGCAGCGCCGCCCGCTGCATGCGGCTCTTACGCGCCACCTTGGCCTCCACTGCGACGCCTGTTTGGGCGGTATGGCATTTTCATATAGCGGTCTCCAGCGGCGAGTTCTTCCAACATTTGCGCAAGACGGCGCCTTCGTGTCTCTGGTCGTTTTGCGCGGGTGATCCAGCCGATGTAGTCGTTCTGCTGATAGGGTGGCCGCGCCTTGTACTCATCCATGAGAGCCGCCGTCTGCAGAGCCTCCCGCACGAAGGCCGTCATCGGATAGCGAGGTCTTCTCGCACGACGGTCTTCACCGGGCATCTGCAGGCTCCTCTGGCGTGATTTGTTCCGATGACCTTCCCGGTCCCGGCTTGCGGCGCCAAGCACCAACGATTGCTCCCATGATCAGGAAGCCGACAAGGGGATATCCTGCTGTTACCAGAAAGTACCCGATGGATCGTGCCTCAAACGTGTACTGAGTGGCCATCACAGCGCCAACAAAGGCGAGCCAGACCAGTGCGGCACACTTCATTCCGCGTATCAACGTCCGCTCCCCAGTGCGCACCACGAGAAGTGCAAGCACGTAGGACGTCACTATGGCGCTCACGATCGCTACACCGAACGCGGTGGCGTAGCCGGGACCGTTACGGAGTTTCTCGACCGTCAACCCGCCACCATGGAACCAAGGATCACGGAACATCGAGACCCATGGATACCCAAGCAGAATGTACGGCACTGCGGCGACAATCACTGCTGTGACATTTACGTTCCTGTTCATCTTGTGATTTGCCTCTCGCTGCGCCTAACGCTCGGCATCAGCGGCGCCGCAAAGCGCTGTCCGCCGCACCCCGTCGTTAGATGCCTCCGCGACGGTTGTCAGCTTCGATCAGAACAACACTCCGGTGTGCACTCGCCCCTGCTGTCTCGCGTGCTGGGCCCGACCAACTCAGAAGCCGCAATCAGCGCTGCCTTTAGGATTAGCTCCGAAGGGATAGCCTCGAACACATCATGTCCCAGCTCGATCGTTCGGCATTCCGAGTCCCCGCACACGGAACAGCAGGGGCTGCTTGCGACTCTCGCGCCAAGCCACTCCTCAATGGGCTTTCCAGCAATCCAGACGCGGTTCGATTCGGAAGGGTCCGCTATGAACGAGTCTCTGTCGATTTCTCTGGTCTCGAGGGTGATCTCGATATCTAAGGGTCGGAGGACCTCCTTCAGCTTTGCGACGGCTTGCCGCAGACCTTCGTGCGTGGCATCGCACCGATCGCACGTCTGCCCTCCAGAATCGACCAGCCGTTGCCAGACGATCCGTAAAGACCTCATCGTTGTTTCTCTCTCATGTTCAACAACTAACGCTGTGCGCAACCTGCGGGCTAGGCTGGCGCGGCCGTTGCCGAAGCAACGGCCGTGACAGGACGGACCGGCAGGTTCACGCGCGTGTTATACAGCACGGGGCCCACCAAGCGCCGCGAAGGAGTACCCTTTCTCGGCGGCTTGATTCAGTAGATCGGCAAACAGACGAAAGTCCATAAAGGGTGCCCACTGGCCATACTTCTGGACGGTTCGGAACCCGTTGTCGATGGTGTGCCAGTACGGAAGCCACGCCGCAAGTTCCCGTCCGTGGCGTTGCAGGATGACCAAGAAGGGATAGAAAGTGACGCGACTGCCGTCTGCCTCGTTCCAAGATTCAAGCTGTCTCGGAGCGAAACAATCACGAACGGTACAAGCACGGTCGGGGGCATTGAGACCGAAGTCGAACCGCAAGCGTAGCTCGGTCATAGCGCCGCAGGTTGGGCAAAGGTGCGGTTTCGCGTGTGCCCGCGCGAGCAGAGCGTGAAACAGCGTCCCAGGCAGCGGGGAAAGTCCACATCGGTCACATGCGAGGAAACGTTTCGTGGCCACTAGTTCGTCCCGTTACGTTGGATGTGTATAACGCTCATTCGACCGGTCGGGGTAGAGAGTTCGACAGGCTGCCGAGTCCGCCCTTCCCGGCATTATCTGCTGCGATTCTACCAAACAAGTCCCGGTTCGTGAAGGGGTTCCGGCGTCACGGGAATCGCGGACGAGGCTTTCGGCGGGTCAGCCTAGCGCGCGTTCGTCGCGGCAGGAGCGGGGTATTGAGCCGCGTGTTGTGGGGGATGTCGCGGCTTCGCGGATCCGCGCGCTCGTCGGGTCCGCTCAGTCGGCCGGGAGGATGGGAAGGTCGTCGGCGGGGCTTCGGGCTCCGAGCGGGCCGAGGCCGGCGATGTGCGTGTAGATCATCGTGGTCCGAACATCCTTGTGACCGAGCAGTTCCTGGACGGTCCTGATGTCGGCCCCGTTCTCGAG
>RFHN01000309.1 GCA_003695835.1 Armatimonadota bacterium | reverse complement strand
TCCAAATGGAGCGCGATCTGTACAACCTGCTGCGAAAGTCGGATAAGCCCATCTTGGGCATCTGCTTTGGTTGCCAGTTCCTCAATGTGATCGAGGGCGGAACACTCATACAGCATCTGCCGGACCGGAAAGAATTCAGTGAGCATCGCGATACGGTGCACGCCGTTCGCATCCAGCCTGACACGACGCTGCGCGAGATCGTGGGCGACGCGATGAAAGTGGCATCGGCTCATCATCAAGCGATTCGCGAAGTGGCTCCCGGCTGGCGAGCCGCCGCCGTGGCGGAGGACGGAGTGATCGAAGCGATCGAGCGATCCGACGGACCGTTTCGTCTCGGTGTCCAGTGGCATCCCGAGCGAACGCCCGAATCGCCCGCCTCCCAGGCGCTGTTCCACGCGTTCGTAGAGGCGGCTAATCGGGCAGTAGCGCGCGCTCGGCAAGGATGAGCGCGACGTAGTGATCCACAGGCTCGGGCGGCACCTGGAGGGAGCTCGGCAGAAGCCGGCGCCAACCGCGCCGAGGGTGGTATTCCCAGTACCGCTCCCGCGCGAGGATGCTCGTGTCCCTCTCGTCCACCACGATGATCGCCTTGCCCGGAAGCGCCTCAAGGACGATCTCATGCACGGCGCGAAACGTCGTGCCGTTGCCGAGGATGACTTGGTCGAACTCGAAATCCTGAGCCAACTCTTCGAGCCGCTGGCGGAGCGTCTCGGTGTTGACGATCTCCCCATGCAGGAGACGGACCTTTTTGCCGTCCCGCTCGACAACGGCCAGTCCGCACTTTGCGTTTCCTGGATCAATCGCAAGGGCAGTTGCGGGAGTCTTCATTTCGCACGAACTTCGAAGCGGATGCGGAGAACTTCAGCGGAACGCGTCGTCGCGTCGGCAACGGCGACGACCGTAACCTGACCGCCCTTCTGCCGAACCTCCCGAACCAGATTGACCATCTGCTCGAACGTGACTTCGCCCAGGGAGGAGACAAAGCCGTGAACGGGAATCATGCCCGCTTCCTCCGCCTGCCGACGCACGTCGGTGTTGAGGAACTCCATGACCGAGTCCACCAGCGAATCCTCGTCGAGCGATCCGTCGAGAACCGTAGTGGCGATGACGTCGCCTTCGCGATACACAACGCGGTTGAGGAAGACGTCAATCCGGAGCGGAACCGGCCGTCTGCCACTATCAACCGAAAAGTAGTTATAGTGAGCGCGAGCGAGGATCACCAAGTCTTCGCGGGTCGACCGGATCGCCTCGAAGAGGGAGTCCTTCTGGTCCTGGACGGTAATCGTGATGGGCGGGGATTGTCCGACGAGCCGTTGCCAGTCGATCATCGCAGCGGCCCGGCCTTGTGCGTCAGGGAGTACGCCCCGCTCTCGGGCGCGCACGTCCGCCATCCGTAACACCTGGTTGAGCATGATCTCCGCTTGCGGTCTCGCCAAGCCGCCTGGGATCGGCAGCCGCGCAAGCTCTTCGTTTCGGTGGAAGAGGACGTCGCTGGTTCGGACGGCTTCGATGCCGCGGATGAGTTCCGACATGTCTTGCCGCATGCGGACGAGCGTCGCTTGCAAGTCGGTGATTTCCGCATACAGGGCGTCTCTTCGCGCTTGCGCTTCGTCCCGCGCCTTGAGGGCTTCGTCGCGCTGTTGCTCCGCTTGGACCGCCTCTTGCGCCAGGCGAACCGTGTCCTCTTCGTACTGCTGAAGGTCCTCTTTCAGTTGGGCAACCTGTTGCTCGAGACGGGGGATCTGCTGCTGAAGGCTCTTGACCTCTTTCGCCAGCTCCGCCCGTCTCGCTTCGACATCTGCGAGACGGCGGTTCGCGTCTTGCAGGCGCGCGTTTGCGCCGGACACCTGTGCTCTCAAGCCCTGGACCTCGCTCAATAGGCGAGAGCGTTCCTGTTCGAGTTGACGATTCGCGGCGGCGAGCCGATCGCCAGCGGCGCGCAGGTCGCTCGTCTCTTTCTGCAGTTGGGCGTTTCGCGCCTGAATCTCTTCTCGTTCTTGGCGAAGGCTTTGCACCTGGTCACCCAAGAGTCGCGCCTCTCGGGCCAGCTCCGGCCCGCGGACGAGGTAGGAACGCACGTCTCGGCTGATGGTAGCTAACAGGAACGTGGTGGCGACTGGTAGGGCGGCGCCTACCAAGACTGTGATCAGCGTGGCCGTGTGCCGAGGGCGCAGGCCCCATGCGCGCAGGCGGCGTTTGCCCATCTTGCGGCCGAGAAGGTCGCCCAAGTAGGCGATCGTCCCGCCAAGCACAATCATCAACAAGAGAAGTACCGGAGACGCGATCACGATTCGCTCACCTGCTCTTGCTCCAAATCAAGGCTGCCGCCGCGACGAGTCCAGCCGCGACAGGAAGGAAGGCGCTGACCGCCGGATCCATTCGACCGCCCTTCGCGAGGATGTTCAGGTAGTTGAAGAGCATGTAGTATAAAAAGATGATCACGATGCTCGTGGCGACGCCCACCCCCACGCTTTGGCGGACGCGACGGATGGCGACCGGGGCGCCAACCAAACAGAAGACCAGCGCGCTAAGAGGGATCGAGATCTTCGACCAAAAGCCGACTTCCAGGTCGCGAATCTGCTTGGGGTCCATCCGCGGGTTCTGCTTCAGCGCCTCGATCTGCTGTTTGAGTTCCGCCATGCTGAACGAGTCGGTGTCTCGGAGCGACGAGGCTGTCAGCTCTTTGGGTGTAAAACTGAGGACCATCTCTTTGGGCGGCTCGACGCGCCCGAGAACGGTGCGAACCAGATTGCCGTCGGGCAAGCGAGTCCAAGATTCGCCGCCGTTGATCATCCACTTCTCGTCCTTGGTGTAATAGAGTTCGTTGAAGAAGAAGTAGCGGACGGCTTTGCCATCGGGCCCGTACCAAGCCCCGAGCACGTCCTTCATGGTTCCCGTTCGGAGATCCACATCGCGAGCGGCGAGGATGCCGCGCAACTCGCCGTTTACATAGAGGGGCTGATAGTACGGCCTACCGGAATCCCTCATCTTCTTGAGCACCTCGGCCTGGATGACGACGGCTTCATACGAGGCGCGAGGTACGACGAATTCGCCGAACACGAATGTGAGCGCGCTGACAAGAAACCCGAAGAACGCGACGGGCGCCATGGCCCTGAGCAGGCTGATTCCCGCGGCATGCATCGCGATGACTTCCGAATCGTTCGACAGCCGCGCGAACGCCAAAAGCGACGCGAGAAGTGAAGACATCGCAAACGTCTTGGCAAGCAAGCCGGGCATGTAGAGCATCGTTAGATGCAAGATCGTCGTTACCGGGACGCCCTCGACGAGGTAGTTCGTGAGGCGGAAGAGATACGTTCCCGCCATGAGAACGACCGTAAACATAGCGACTCCGAAGATCCAAGGCCCGAGAAGTTCGCGATAGATGAGACGGTCGAGCAGGCGCATTACTCGAACCTCTCTCCCAAGTAGTGCTTCCTTACGTCCGGGTTGTTGACGATGGCCTCCCGGTCACCCTCCGCAATGATTTTCCCTTGCACGAGGATATAGTTCCGGTCCGTGATGCCGAGCGTGGCGCCGACGTTGTGGTCGGTGATGAGCACGCCGATGCCGCGTTTCGTGAGCCCCTGGATGATCTCTTGAAGCTCATCAATGGTCCGCGGGTCAATGCCGGTGAACGGTTCGTCGAGAAGGATGAAGCGGGGATTGGTGGCGAGCGCTCTGGCTACCTCGACGCGGCGCCGCTCACCGCCGGAGAGCACGCCCGCGACGGACTTCCTCCGGTCAGCCATGTGGAACTCGGCGAGCAGCTCGTCCGTTTTCTGCTTTCGCTCAGCGCGCGAAAGCCCTTTCATCTCCAGAACCAGTTCGATGTTCTGTTCTACGGTCAGCCGTCGAAACACGGAGGCTTCCTGTGGAAGATAACCGATGCCTGCTCTTGCCCGGCGGTACATGGGCCAACCGGTAATTTCCGTATCATCCAGATACACCTTGCCGGAGAACGGCTTGACGAGGCCGGTAATCATGTAGAACGTCGTCGTCTTGCCGGCGCCGTTCGGGCCGAGCAGCCCCACGACCTCGCCGGTTGCGATTTCGATGCTGACGTCGTCCACGACCGCGCGTCCGCGGTACTTCTTCTTGAGGCCCTCAGCGCGGATGATCATCGCTTATGGAGTGGACATCTCGATCCTCACGACTTCCGTGAGTGTGGGGTCGAACTGGACGCGGATCGAGGGAGAGGTGACGGTCGTCTCACCGCCGCCGAGCAGAGTCAGGTTGCCTGAAAGCGTGAGGTCGCCGGCGAGCGTCAGGATCGCCGCCTGTCGGTCCAAGCTGGCGCTGGGCGCCGTCGCACGGAGCCTCTGTTTTTGGTCGCCTTGAGTGACAACCACCACCGCTTCCACGTTGCCCTCGAGGTCGGCTGTCTGCCACTCATAGGCTCCCGGGTTCTGACCGGTGACGCCCTTCAGCGTCGCTTTGGCGGCCTGGAGCACAAACTCTTTGGCCGGATATTCGATTTGCAGACGGTTGCCGGTTCCCACGGCTTGCCAGGCGCCGCTGGTTTGCGTGAAGGTGAAGTCGTTCAAGTTGCGCAACGTGGCGGGGCCGTCCTGGAGCTGGAGGTCCACCGTGGCGTTCGTCAGGGAGAGTTTCTCCACTGCCATCGCCGTCGCGCCACCTCTTGCGTCGAGCGTCCCTTGGCTCGAGAGCGTGGCGCCGGTCGCTTTGAGGTTGTTGGCTTTGGACTCGAAGCGGATCGGAGCGCCCTTTCCCGCTGCGTTCCAGCGCCGCTCCTGTTGCTGCACGGTGACCGTCCACTCGGAGAGGCCGGTGAGCGTGACAGTGTCGCCCGCGGGCGTCCATCTGGCAGATACGTTGCCGGAGAACACGCCGGATTGGAGCGCCAGCACCTCTCGTCCGCCCTCCTGGCGTACGCTTTGGGTGATCCGGAAGTTGGATCCAGTTACGGTGAGGTCCTGCGCTTTCCAGTAAGCCCGAAAGGGCGTTCCTGATCCTTCCCACACGAGGCGCGTCCGGTTGTCCGCGTACCGAGCGGTGAGGCTCTTCGCGTCCAGTTCGACCTCCGGTGAGCGGAAGGTTACTCCCTGACCGATCACGAAGGCTGAAACAAGCATGAGTGACGTCCCTTTCACATCTCCTTCCTTGTTGTCGAATCGCGCGCGAACCTGGTCGGCCGAATCGAAGCTCAATGTACCGAGCCGACCGGTTACATTTCCATAGGCCGAGAGCAGCCTCGCGTCGCGGTTCCACTTGATTCTGTCACAGGACAGAGAAGCGCTTCCGTCCACAGCCCGTGCCCTCACGTTTCCCTCGACGGCGATCTCGCCGGCCTTTTCGTCCGCGCGACCCGTGGAGCCGATCAGAACCACAGCGGGTTCCTCCTTTTGATAAAGCGTCGCTTCGACGTTTCGGAGATCCGTCTGAGCGTTGTCCTCCGACAGCGTGCCGGTGCCTCGGTCAGCGCGAATTCGCCAGAGGGTTTCTCCTTGGTCGGTTTGGGCGACGATTTCGACTTTCTCAAACTCCGTGCCTTCCAAGACCGGACGATCGCTCGTCGGTTCATCGGCGACGGGCGGCGGAGGTGGAGGCGGAGAGCCACATCCCCAGACTGTCAGCGCGAGAAAAACCGCTATGAGGGAGCGATGGGGAGCGATGATTCCCTCCTCTTTGCGAACTTTCCTTCGTGTAAACCCTTCAGTTGTCCACATGCTGCTGCGATGTCGTGCCCGCGCTCGACGCGTTGCGTCACGTTTACGCCGGCGCCCTCGAGCCAAGCGCGAAAGGCTCGGATTCGATTGCGAGACGGCCGCCGGAATCCGTAAGGGTTCTCCACCGCATTGAACGGAATCAGATTCACGACACAAGGAAACCCACGTGTGAGGGGCGCCAGCGCTTTGGCATGCTCTTCGGTATCCGTGACGCGGTCAATCAAGAGGTATTCGATCGTGATCTTGCGCTTCGTCTTGGCAAAGTACGTCTCGACGGCTTCGAACACTTCCGCGACGTCCCACCGGCGGTTGGCCGGAATCAATCGGCTGCGCACCGCATCGAGCGGTGAGTGCAGCGAGAGGGCGAGGTGGAGGGGCAGCCCTTCCTCGGCGAGGCGTAGGATGCCGGGAAC
>RFHN01000308.1 GCA_003695835.1 Armatimonadota bacterium | reverse complement strand
CTGTATGCCTTCTGGCAGGTCGGCGGACCGGAGTACCTGCCCATCGAGACGATTGGGTGGTGGGTGGCCGCTGTTCTTGTATTCCGCGCCCTGCTCGAAGGGCAGGGGAAATGGCGTCCGTGGCTGCTGGTCGCTCTCGTTACCGCCTATGCGTTTCGAGAACTGTCGGCGGAGATTGCAACGGCGGACACCACGGGCATGACGTTTTCTTATCGCGTCATCGGTTGGTCTCCGGGCAGAACCGCGACGATTTTCTCTCTTTTCGGCTTGCTTTGTGCGGCTTCCTATGTGCGCTTTGAGCGTGTGAAGCACTGGAGTTGGATGGCTCTCGCGATCCTGGGTCTGTTGGGAGCGTTCCTCTCTTACGAGCAGTGTGTCGTTTTGGCACCGACTTTGCTCGCGTGTGCCCTCGTCCTCCGATTCCAGGGAGAGCGTCCCGCGTGGTGGTTTCATGCGATGGCTTGGGGCGCAACGCTCTTGTACGTGGGCCTGCACGAGCATTTCCTCCCTCGGGAAACGCGATACCGAGAGCAAGCGGCGCGTGGTGTGTCGGGTGGGGTGAGAGATCTGATACGGTGGCTATTCCCAGCTTCGACCGACATCCGAAGGCTGCTTGCGAACGTCTCCCTCGGAGCTTCGCTGTTTCTGATCCCTCTGCCGTACATCGCCCTCGCCCGAGTCGGCGCGAACCTCTCGGCTTGGGCTGCCGCTCGTAGGCATTGGCTTCCGCTCGCGTTCGGTCTGCTGGTCTCAACAGGGACCTACGGCCCGCTCGCCTTCCAGCACTTTCTTGCGCATTACTACCATTTCTCGATGGCTTTCCGGGCCATCCTGGTGGTGTGGCTCTTTCAGCTCGCCTACGATCTCTCGCTTAGCGCAGCTTCGCCCCAAGCTGCTCCAACCGAGCAACCGCACGCTCCCGAACCGCGTTCGCTTCCTCGTCCGTCAGCGTCTTCTCCGGGTGCCTGAGAATCATCGCCACGCCCAGGCTGTGCTTGCCCTCAGGGATGCCTTTCCCTTCGTAAACGTCGAAGAGCCAAATTCGTTCGAGCAGTTCGCCCGCCGCTTCCTGGATCGCCGCCTCGATGTCAGCGTAGGGAACTGCCTTCGATACCTCGATCGCCATGTCGCGACGCACAAACGGGAACGAGCTGACGGGCCTGTACTTCGGCACGTACTCTGGTACGTCGAGAACATCCGAAAGGCACACCTCGAAGGCGTAGGATTCCTTCGGGAGATGCAGCTCTTCGCAGAGATCGCGGCGGAGCTGGCCGACGATCCCGACATCCTTTCCCGCACACATAATCTTCGCCTGCCGCGCCGGATGGAACCGCTCGTCTGAGGAAGGCTCAAGGGCCGCTTCACGGCGAAGATGAGAAAAGAGCCGCTCCAGGCATCCCTTTGCCGCCGAAAAGTCCACCGTGTCTTCCTGTTTCGACGCCCAGTGTTCGGGCAGGATCCGTCCCGCGAGCAACGCCCCCAAGCTGACCGCCTCGCGATCCCCGGCGAAAGTTCGTCCGATCTCGAACACGAAAGGCGAGGGGCCGTAGTTCCGGGGCGCGACGTCCGCAAGCCCCGGCAGGAGGGAGTTTCGCAGGAACGCAGCCTCGGGCGAGCCAGGATTGCGCAAGGGGATCAACGGCTCGGCCGCGTCCAAGGGCGATGGCGCGCGGAGCGTGTGCGTGACCACCTCAACGTATCCGAGGCGAAGCATCGCCTGACGCGCCCGAGACCTCAGCGCGGTGAGCGCGGACTCGCCTCCCAGGGGCGTCGAACCCTGTGGAAGAAGGTCAGGCATCTTGTCGTATCCGTACAAGCGCCCGATCTCCTCTATGAAGTCCTCTTCGATGGCGAGATCCGAGCGCCAAGATGGGCCCGTCGCCTCCAAACCCTCGGTGCTCTCGCTCACTTGGCAACCGAGCGCGATCAGGCTCGAAGCCGCAATGGCGCGCGGAACGTCCATCGCCAAGAGCATCTTCCATCGCTCTTCGCGAACCGGGACCTTCTTCGGCTCCCACCGCCGGACGTAGACGTCCGCGACGCCTTCGCAGGGCCGGCAGCCGGTCTGCTCTTCGTACAGGATCGCAAACCGGTTGAGAGCACGGACGACGCCCTCGGGATCCACATATCGTTCGAAGCGGTGTGACGCCTCGGTGTGCAAATTCAGCGCTCTCCGCGTTCGGCGAACCGACTGCGGGTTGAAATGGGCGGACTCGAGGAGTATCCGGCGCGTCTGAGGCGTCACCTCCGTTTCTTCGCCTCCCATGACCCCAGCGACGGCGACCGGGCGCTCGGCATCGCAGATCATGAGCATCTCCGGTTCCAGCTTTCGATCCACGCCGTCCAGCGTGCGAATCTGCTCGCCCGGCTTTGCGGTGCGAACGACGATCCGGTCTTCCTTCAGGGTGTCGAGGTCGAAGGCGTGCAGGGGCTGCCCCAGCTCCAGCATGACGTAGTTCGTCGTGTCTACGACGACGTCAATTGGTCTCATGCCAGCCGCCGTAATGCGGCGCTGAACCCTCTCCGAGGAAGGCCCGGTCTTGACGTCCGTCCAAACCCGCGCTCCATACCGTGGGCACAGGTCGGGAGCTTCGATCGCGACGCTCGTTTCCGAGAGCGGCTTGGATTCGTCGCCGAGTGTCCATCCCCGGACAGCGGTCCTCATGAGTTCCGTCGGCTGGAACCTCTGTGAGTCTTTGGCCGCGAGCTCACGGGCGACACCCAGAACGGAGAGGCAATCGCCTCGGTTCGGCGTTACCTTGATCTCCAGGACGGGCCCGATGTCGGATTCGTGGATCGCTTCGACCTCGTGCCCCAAATTCGTGAGAAGATCCGCGATCTCTGCAGCCGGGACCTCAGTCTCTACGTAATCCTGAAGCCATTCAAGCGGGAGTCTCATGCTCGGAACTGCTCCAAGAACCGGTAGTCGTTTTCGTAGAAGAGGCGCAAGTCGTCAATCTGGTACTGCATCATCGGAATGCGCTCTACGCCCAGGCCAAATGCCCACCCCGTCCATTCCTCCGTATCGATTCCGTAGCTGCGCAGGATGTTCGGATGGATCAGGCCCGCGCCGCCCAACTCGATCCAACCGCTGCTCTTGCAAACCGCGCATCCATTGCCCGAACAGAAGGGGCAAGAGATGGAGTAGTCAACGCCCGGCTCGACGAAAGGAAAGTAGTCCGGCCGGAACCTCACCTGTGTTCCCTCTCCGAACATCGCCGTCGCGAACGCCTTGAGAGTGCCCTTGAGGTGTGCCATGTTGACCCCTCGGTCGACCATGAAGGCATCCACCTGGTGGAAGGTATGGCCGTGTGTCCGATCAACGGTTTCGTTTCGAAAACATCGGCCGACGGTGAACACGCGCAGCGGCGGCTTCTTGGCCTCGAACACTCTGCCTTGGATGGCCGTGCACTGAGTTCGCATGAGGCGATGGTCGTCGATGTAGAACGTGTCCTGATCGTCCATCGCAGGGTGATCGGGCGGGTAGTTGAGCGCCTCAAAGTTGTACTTCATCTCTTCCAGCTCCGGCCCTTCGAAGAACTCGAAGCCGAGACCGATCATCGCGGCTTTGATGCGGTCCTCGGTCTGCGTGATCGGATGGGCGATGCCGGTGCGAAAGGCTCGGCCGGGCATCGTCAGATCCACTCGCTCGCGCTCTTCCGCCCGCCTGCGCTCGACCTCCAGCAGCTCCGTCTCCCGAGCGGCCACGAGGACTTCGAGACTCCGCTTCGCCTCGTTGACCGCCTGCCCAAACTTCGGGCGTTCTTCCGGCGGCAGGCTCCCAACCGTCCGGAGAAGGGAAGTCAGCGCTCCATTCTTGCCGAGGTACTCCGTGGCGATGGCTTTGAGTTCTTCCAAGCCTGCCGCCTTGCGGATCCTCTCTTCCGCCTCGACCACCTTTTCCCGAATCGAATCCATGCTTACACCAGCCTCTGCCACGCCAACCCTCCGGCGATGGCTGCAAATGCCACGGCCCAAACGTTCGTCCCCGCCAAGATTCCCGCGCCGGAGTCACTGCCCAGCCGGCCGATCGCAGCTTGGATCGGGCCCAGAAGCGAACCCAGTACCGTCGCAACGGCCGTAACACCTCCGACCAAGGGGCTTGACCTTCGTCCCATCGAACGGAACAAGAGCTCACCCAGGGCGCGGCCGACGAAGGGACTCACCAGCAACAACAGGAACCCTACGATCTTCGCCGCGAGGAACCCGACACCGGCACCCAGGCCCGCGCCGAGCACAAGCCCAAGCGCCAAGCTCGGTAGCGGCACATCCCGCGTAGTGGATCGCTCGCGGCCACACTCGGGACATCGGTACCCAACCGTCGTGAGAACGGCACACTTCGTGCAGATGGGACGCTCGCACTTGCTGCAGCGAAGCGTAGTCTCCTCACCAGGGTGCCGATAACAGTGCATAAGCCCTTGCGCAGACGCGCGCGGCGTTAGGCTTCCGCGGGCTTTGCCTTTTCGACCAATGCGGCGAACGCCTCAGGATCGTGGATCGCCAAGTCGCTCAACATCTTGCGGTCCACTTCGATTCCAGCTTCCTTCAGACCGTGGATGAAGTGGCTGTACTTCACCCCCAAGTTGGAGCAGGCCGCGGAGATCCGCGCGATCCAGAGCCGGCGGAAGTCCCTCTTGCGGTTTCTGCGGTCTCGATAGGCGTACTGCCCGGACTTCATCACCTGCTCATTGGCGTTCTTGAATGTCCGGCGCTTGCGACCGTAGTATCCCTCGGCCCTTTCTAAGATCTTCTTGTGGCGTTTGTGGCGCATGACGCCACGCTTGACTCGTGCCATTCTACATTCACCTCGTTTACTTGGATTTCAGACCGCTTCCCAGCCCAAGGGCGGTGGCGGTAGAGAGACGCGAGTTTACCCCATGAGGCT
>RFHN01000307.1 GCA_003695835.1 Armatimonadota bacterium | reverse complement strand
CTTTCAAGGCTTGCAGCCTGCGGGTCTCGGCGTCGGGAGCGAGGTCTTTCCGATGCTGGTAGGCGATCCCCATCTCCTCCAGGCGGCGCTGTAGCGCCGCCGCATTGGCATATCGGTACTCTCCGCCTCGGAGGCCGCGTAAGGCGCGGACATCTACGAAATGAGTGATACGATGCCGCGAGAGGGCGTCGAAGAAGCTCGCCTCGTCCGTGCCGTATACGCCAATGGTAAAAAGCTGGAGCGGCATGGAGGCGCTCCTTCTCGAGCTACCACCCGCGGACGGCCAGCTGTTCCTCCGGTGGCAGGGAAGAGACGTTGATTCCGACCATCGGCTCTCCGAGACCGGCGGACACGCGCGCAAGAACCGCAGGGTCGTTGTAGTGCGCAACGGCCTCGACGATCGCCTCCGCGCGCCGTTCTGGGTCGCCACTCTTGAAGATGCCGGACCCTACGAACACCGCCTCCGCGCCCAATTTCATCATGAGCGCAGCGTCGGCCGGCGTCGCGATTCCGCCCGCGCTGAAGTTCGGAACGGGCAGACGACCCTTTTCGTGAACTTCCTGCACCAAGTCCAGAGGCGCGTTCAGTTCTTTGGCGATCGCGACGAGCTCGTCCTCGCGGGCGGACGCAACTCGGCGAATCTCGCTCATGATCGTGCGCATGTGGCGGACGGCCTCGATGACGTCGCCGGTTCCCGCTTCACCCTTCGTTCGGATCATCGCGGCGCCCTCCGCACAGCGGCGCAAAGCCTCGCCGAGGTTTCGGGCGCCACAAACGAACGGGACGGTGAAGTCGTGCTTCCAAACGTGGTTCTCTGGGTCCGCCGGCGTGAGAACCTCGCTTTCGTCAATGTAGTCCACTTCGAGCGCTTGCAGGATCTCCGCCTCAACGAAGTGGCCGATGCGGCATTTCGCCATGACCGGAATCGTTACCGCGTCCTGAATCCGCTTGATAATCTCGGGGTCCGACATGCGTGCGACCCCGCCGTGGGCGCGGATGTCGGCCGGCACACGTTCCAGCGCCATGACGGCGACGGCACCCGCCTTCTCGGCGATGCGGGCGTGCTCGGGGGTGACGACGTCCATGATGACGCCACCCTTCAACATCTCGGCCAGGCCTACCTTCAGCCGCCAAGTTCCGATCTGCTCGTTTCGATTCTGATTTTGGGACATCTTTGGCCGGATTCTACCTGACCCTTTCAGAGCTTCTCGGACGGAGCGAGTCCGGTCGCGCCCTCGTTGCGGTAACCTCAGCGCCATGCGCGGAATCGTCATCGCAGGCGGCCTCGGCACCCGACTCCGGCCGCTGACCCTGTCTCGACCGAAACCGCTCATGCCGCTCGTCAACGCGCCGCTCCTCGAATATCAGATCTCTTACCTGAAGTCTGCGGGCATCGAGGAAGTCTGCTTCGCAACGAACTACATGGCGGAGGCCGTCGAAGCCCACTTTCGCGATGGGAGCGAGTTCGGCGTGCGGCTCGTCTATGCGGTCGAAAGCGAGCCTCTCGACACCGGCGGAGCGATCCGAAACGCGTGGGACGCGCTGCCCCCTGACGATTGCGTCGTTTTCAACGGAGACACCATACACTCGTTCGACATCGCCGGCATCATTCAGCGGCATCGAGAGCGGCAGGCTGATGTTACGCTCACTCTTCGCGAAGTCCCGCGTCCTCACGCGTACGGGGTGGTGCCGCTCGACGAGGAGTGGCGCGTGCAGGGATTCCTGGAGCCTTCCGAGGAACAAAAGCGCAATCTCACTGGCCCTGCCGAAGGCACGGATTTCGTCAATGCCGGCCTGTACGTGATCAACCGCGACATCTTCGAAGAGTTCTTCCCACAGCGTCGGTGCAACGTGGAGCGGGAGGTGTTTCCGAGGGTCATCGAGGCGGGGAAGAAGGTATTTGGGGACATCCAAAAGGGTTTTTGGATTGACATCGGTCGCCCCAGCCAGTACTTGCGCGCTGTGAAGGCGGTTCTCTCGGGGGAGGTAGCCCCCGCGCGCCCGTTCCGCATGCAAGGGGACTCGGCCGTGGCGGAGGATGCCGATGTTCGGGGCGCGGTGACCGGCGGTTCGGTGATTTCGCCTCGCGCCGTCGTGAAGGAGGGGGCGAACGTGGAGACCTCCGTCATCCTTGAAGGCGCGACGATCGGCGAGGAAGCCGTCATCCGGAACTCGATCATCGGGGAAAATGCGGAAGTGGAGCCTCACGCGGTCGTAGAAAACTCCGTAATCGGCGGCGGCACGGTGCTGACGTCCTACTCGCGATCCGGCGTGGTTCCGTAAAAGAAAGATGAAAGACCCAATACGTTTTGTCGATTTGCAGGCGCAGTACGAGGAGTTGAAGGCTCAACTCGACGCGGCTGTTTTGAACGTTCTCGCAAGCGGCATGTATGCGCCCGGCGAACAGGTCCGCCTCTTGGAGGAGGAGATCGCGGCGTCCTGTGGCGTCAAGTACGGCGTCGCCTGCAACAGCGGTACGGACGCATTGAAAATCGCTCTCCAGGCCATGGGGATCGGCCCGGGGGACGAAGTCATCACAACGCCCTTCACCTTTGTCGCGACGGTGGAGGCGATTGTCCAGAACGGGGCGCGACCCGTGTTCGTTGACATTGACCCCCGCACGTTCAACATGGATCCGAGCCTCATCGAGGCAGCGATCACGGAACACACGAAAGCCATCCTGCCGATCCACCTGTTCGGGCAGATTGCCGCCATGGAGTCGATCCTCGAGATTGCGAAGGCTCACAACCTCATGGTGCTGGAAGACGCAGCGCAAGCGATCGGCAGTACGCGGAACGGCAAGGCGTGCGGAACCTGGGGGGACGCGGCGACCCTCAGCTTCTTCCCAACGAAGAACCTGGGCGCAGCCGGAGACGCGGGCATGATCCTCACGAATAGCGACGAGATCGCCGAGCGGTCGCGAAGCCTGCGCGTTCACGGCATGGCGAAGCAGCCCTATTACTATGAGGACATCGGGCATACCTCGCGCATGGACGAAATCCAAGGCGCCATTCTTCGCGTCAAGTACCAAGCGCTGAGCGCGTGGAACAACGCCCGGAACGCCAATGCCCAGGTCTACGACGAGGCGTTTCGCGATTCCGAGATCGTTTGTCCGTATGTCGAGCCGGAAACGACATACCACACCTATCACCAATACACGATTCGCTACGAGCGGCGGGACGCGCTGATGGAGTACCTGAAACAGCACGGCGTTCCGTCAGCGGTGTACTACCCAGTGCCCCTACACGTTCAACCTCCGTATCAGTTTCTTGGCTACAAAGAGGGCGACTTCCCGGAGACGGAGCGCGCCTGCCGGGAAGTCCTCTCTCTGCCAATTCAAGCGCACCTGACGACGGAGCAAGTGGAGTATTGCGCCGACGTCGCGCTTCACTTCGTTCGCGACCGTTCGGTGGCTGGACGGTAGAGTTGCTGCGCTATCGCTTTGCCTTTGCCCTCCCGTTCGTCTGTTGGGCCTGGGTTGCTCGTGCCGGCGTTCTTCGATCGGCTACGGGCATCTGGCCCATGTCCGGGCGATAGAGGATGCCGGACTCCTTGGGTTTTCCGTAGAGTTCGGGATTCAGGTACTTGCCCTTGATCTCGTCCTCTTTCTCCTGGTCGGTCTGGAACCCGTACCTCTGCACCCACCGGTCGTTGCGGATCGCCTTGACTTCCCAGGAGACTTTCACGTAGGGCTTGCTGGTGCGGATGGTGAACTCGTTGTTCCGAATCTCTCGCACCACCTTTGCCAGGATGAAGTCATCGCTGTCGTCAACGACGGTGAGGTGATAAGTGGGATCGCGGTTGATGCTATCAAAGTACGCCGGAAGAGCGATGGTGGCGTACCCTTTCGCGTCCGTTACCACGTTTCCACGATAGGTGTTGTACGGTTCCGGGCCTTCGGTGCAGAAGTGGTTCAGGTAGTAGTTTTCGGGATCGAGCGGATGGTCTATCTGGAACGACTTGGTGCCCGTAGCGGCGAGGGTACCAATGGCATAGACCGCATGCCCGGCGCCACCTGTAGGTTCCGTACCAAGGACACCGTAGGCTCCAGACTGGGAGCTGTTGATGTGCCCATAGACGCCAAAGGTGGAGCCGCTGGTGGAGGATGCAATCCCATACACCCCTGTGCCCGAGGTGCTCCTGCTTTCCGCAAACACGCCAAAGGTATTGCCGCTGGTGTGGGATGCATAGCCATACACCGCTCTGCCCTGAGTACTGGAGCTTCGCCCAGACACGCCGAAAGTGATGCCGCTGTTGGCGATTGCCCTGCCGTGCACCCCTGTGCCCGAGGTGCTCACGCTTTCCCCAAACACGCCGTAGGTGGTGCCGATGGTTTCGGATGCCAAGCCATACACCCCTTTGCCCGAGTTGCTGTCGCTTACTCCGTAGACGCCGTAGGTGGTGCCGCTGGTGGCGGATGCATAGCCAACCACCCCTCTGCCTCAGTTGGCGTCGCTTTGCGCGAAGACGCTGTAGACGAGGCCGCTGGTGGCGGTGTGAAGCACGTAGATGGCTCTGTCGCCGGAACCGGTCTCCACGTGCAACGGATACGCCGGGCTGTTAGTGCCGATCCCCACATTTCCTGCGTTGTAGTAGATGTTAGAGCCCGACGCCTGCCACAACTGATCCGTGAGGTCTGCAGCCGGCGCCCAGGCCGCACCGTCCCACTTCAGCACCTGATCCCGAGTGGGAGCCGTAGGGGCAACCGCACGTCCCTGCAAGCCGTCCACGAGCGGAGTCGGATAGGTGCCGGAAAGGTCTCCGCCTGCGGGTCCAGAGGGCGGCGGGGGATTCTGCCAGGATCCGCTTCCCGATGCATCCGAGGTAAGGACTCTGCCAGCCCCCGCTCCTGCGGTCAGTCGGAACGCTCCCGTCTGGATGGCTCCCGTCTGGATAGCTCCCGACCGGATGGCTCCAGCGATGAGCGTTCCGGAGATGTTGGCGTGGCCGATCTGCTGGGTTCCTGGTGTGGCGCTTTGGAGCCAAACCGGGATCAGGGGCAGCATGGGCGCTGCCATTTCGACGGAGTCGCCGAG
>RFHN01000306.1 GCA_003695835.1 Armatimonadota bacterium | reverse complement strand
TCCCCTTGGACTCGAAGTGGTAGGTCGTCAACGCCGACGCAGCGAGCAGCAAGCCGACCTTCCAAGCCACCTCGAAGGGAATGGCGCCGGTCCAGCCGGAGAGGGCCATCAAGGCGCCAGCGGCAAGAATTCGAACGGAAAACTCCCACATGGTCTCTACCTTGGATTGTCGGCGGTGTGGCGGTTTCTCGGTAGGCTTGCCGGCACGCGATTCTCTCTCGGCTGTTCGAGATTGGGAAGGCTCCCGAGATGGGGTAAAAAGCGGTCGTGGCGGAGTTAGGGGTAGCCGTAGTTTTCCCGGGTCAGGGAAGTCAGCAGCCAGGCATGGGGAAGTCTCTCGCGGAAGCGTTTCCGGAAAGCGCTGCCGTTTTCGATGAGGTCTCCACGGTGGTGGGGCGGGATCTCCGGCAAGTCTGCTGGGAGATGGATGCCGACACGCTGAGGCAGACCCAGAATGCCCAGATTGCGCTTTTCACCGCCTCCCTGGCGGCTTACCGAGCTTTGCAGAGTCGCGTCGGCGCCAAGCCGCTGGTCGGGGCGGGACACAGCGTCGGCGAGTTTGCTGCGTTGGCGGCTTCTGGCGTGCTCTCTCTTGCGGACGCGGCGAGGCTCGTGCAGCGCAGAGGGGACCTGATGGCTCGAGCCGGCAACCTCGCGCCTGGGACGATGGCGGCTGTACTCGGCGCGGACGATGACGCCGTGGAGCGCGTCTGCCAAGAGTGCTCCACGGATGACGAACCGGTCGTGCCTGCGAACTACAACTCGCCGGGACAGATCGTGATCTCGGGTGCGGTTGCCGCGGTCGAGCGCGCGTGCGAGCGTATTAAGGAGGAAGGGGCGAAGCGGTGCGTCATCCTCAATGTCAGCGGGGCGTTTCATTCGCCATTGATGGCCGCCGCCGCCGAGTCGTTCGGGGAAGCGGTCGGCTCGCTGCCATTGAATTCGGGCGACTTCCCGGTCGTGAGCAACGTGACCGGGGAACCGGTGGAAACTCCGGAGGAATGGCGCTCTCTCGTGGTGCGCCAACTGTCTTCTCCGGTTCGCTGGACGAAGTGCGTGCACTCGATGTCGAAGGCGGGCGCACGGGTGTTCTTGGAGCTGGGAGCAGGGAGTGTGCTCTGCGGCTTGATCAAGCGAACTCTTGACGACGCGGTCGCGGTTCCATTCGAGAAGCCCGAGGACCTGGAGGCCGTGCGGAGCGCCCTCACTGCGGAGGTGGGCGCTTGAGTTTGGAAGGGAAAGTGGCCTTGGTCACGGGCGCAAGCCGCGGCATCGGCAAGGCAATCGCGCTCTCTCTCGCCGAGGCGGGCGCTTCCGTCGCCTGTCTCTCGTCTCGCGAGGGCGGGTGCGCGGAAACGGTCTCTGCGATCGGCGCGAACGGTCGCGAGTACGCCTGCGACAATCACGATCCCGACGCCATCGAGCGGACCGTCTCGCAGGTGATTCAGGATCTCGGGACCGTGCACATCCTCGTCAACAATGCCGGCGTCACGCGAGACGCTCTGTTGCTCCGCATGGGTCTCGATGCCTGGGAAGAGGTGATGAGCGTCAACCTTCGCGCGGCGTTCCTCTTCATCAAGGCCTGCTCGCGCGCGATGATGAAGGAGCGCTGGGGGAGGATCGTCAACGTCTCAAGCATCGTAGGTTTGCAGGGTCAGGCGGGTCAGGCCAACTACGCGGCGAGCAAGGCGGGGTTGATCGGCTTGACCAAGTCGGTCGCGAAGGAGTTCGGCTCGCGAGGCATCACTTGCAATGCTGTTGCGCCAGGGTTCATCGAGACGGACATGACCGGTAGTTTGCCTGCGGAGATGCGGGATCATGTGGTTCAGACGGCCCCTCTGGGGCGCTTGGGCACTCCGAAGGACGTCGCATCTGTCGTCCGCTTCCTCGCGAGCGAGGATTCAGGGTATATAACAGGGCAGACCATCGTCGTGGACGGCGGTCTGACCCTTTGAACGGGTAGAGTAGGTGAGAAGCATGGATCGAAACGAAATTTTCGAGAAGGTCAAGAAGGCTGTCGTTGAGCAGTTGGACGTGCGGGAAGACGAGATTACGGAATCGTCCACGTTCGTTCAAGACTTGGGCGCCGACTCGTTGGAGGTTGTCGAGATCGTGATGGCTCTGGAGGAGGCGTTCGGTATCGAGATCCCCGACGAGGAAGTGGACAAGATCCAGACTGTCGGGGACGCAGTGAATTTCATTGCTTCGAAGACGGCGGTCGCTTAGCCTTCGGTCTGCTGCAGCGTTCCCTGTTGTCAGCGTCAACGCGCAAGCGTGGCGTTTGAGTATTGCTGGTGTAATCTGATATGGCGAGATCCCCCGGTCCTTTGGCAAACGGCGACGTCGTAGTGACAGGCCTCGGCGTGGTCTCCCCTGCCGGCAATACGGTGGACGAGTTCTGGCAGGGACTGACGTCCGGGAAGAGTTGCGTCGGCCCGATTACGCACCTCGACGCGACCGACTACACCTGCCGCATCGCCGCGGAGGTCCGCGACTTCGATCCCGAAGCCTATATGGATCGAAAGGACGCACGCCGGCTGTCGCGTTTTCTCCAGTTCGCGACGGCTGCGGCGAAGATGGCGATCGAGGATGCCGGACTCGACCTCGAGCAAGAGGACCGAGAGCGGATCGGCGTCTTGGTCGGCTCCGGAATCGGCGGCCTGGACATCCTGGGCGAGCAGTACGAGCGGCAACTGAATATGGGGCCGAGCAAGGTCTCGCCGTTCCTGGTGCCGTTCATGATCCCGGACATGGCGAGCGGATGGATCTCGATCCAATACGGTTTGAAGGGGCCGAACTCGTGCGTCGTGACCGCTTGCAGCACCGGCGCGAATGCCATCGGTGACGCGGCACACCTCATCGCTCGCGGTGAGGCGGACGTGATGATTTGCGGAGGCACGGAAGCCCCGATCACGCCAATCGGAGTGGCCGGGTTCTGCGCGGCACGCGCGCTCAGCACCCGAAACGACGATCCCGAGCATGCGAGCCGACCGTTCGACAAGGATCGCGACGGTTTCGTGATGGGCGAAGGCGCAGGTGTGATCGTTTTGGAGAGCCGTCAGCACGCTGAGAAGCGCGGCGCGACGGTCCTCGCTGAAATCATCGGCTATGCCCAAACCGCAGACGCCTTTCACATCACGCAGCCCGATCCCGAGGCGGATGGCGCGACGCGCTCGATGCGTCTCGCGGTGGAAAACGCCGGTCTCCAACCGGAAGACGTGGAATACGTCAACGCACACGGAACCAGCACGCCATACAACGACCGACTGGAGACGGCGGCGATTCATCGGGCCTTCGGCGAACACGCCAAGAGCTTGATGGTCAGCAGCATCAAGTCCATGATCGGGCACACCCTGGGAGCCGCCGGCGCGTTGGAATCGATCGCGACGATTCTGGCCCTCAAGAACGGAGTCGTCCCGCCGACGATCAACTATGAGACCCCCGATCCGGACTGCGACCTCGACTACGTTCCCAACGAGGCGCGTCAAGCGGACCTTCGCATCGCGATCAAGAACTCGTTCGGCTTCGGAGGCCATAACGTAACCTTGGTGTACAAGCGGCATGACGGTTGACACGGCGAGATACGTCCGACGAGCCAGACGGTACTTCTTCCTCGGGTGGTTCCTCGCAATCTTCAATCTGCTCTCCACCCTCTGGGCGATTTGGCTCCCTATTGACTTGATCGCGCGCCAGAAGCAGTGGGCGTTCCTCTGGTTCGATTACACATTCTTCTTCATAGACGAGCAGACGAACTACGCTTTTTGGGCGACCATGTCTATCGCCGCGCTCTTCTGTATCATGTTCCTCCAGCTCTGGCTGTTGCCCCGGCTCGCGATGCGATTGGATTGGGACATCGAGGAATGCGATCAGGCTGCGGCTGCGCTCAGCATCGCTCGGTTCCTGGCCGGAGTTGGCGTCGTGGTTTGCTTCCTATCTTTCCTCTTCGACGCGCAGCGATACAGCACCTGGCGTACGATCTTAGAGTTCCAGCAGTAGGCGTTCGATTTCCGGGCCGAGCCGACGGACTTGGTCCCTGATTTCGTCGCTGGCATCCGGGTCGAAGGCGAGGCGCGGGGCCGGCTCGCCATAGCGGAGCGCGGCAAACAAGGGGCTCTGTACGACCGACTCCAGAAGGGCATGCGTGGGATCCTCTCCTCGCGCCCAACGAAGGATCTGATGGGCGCGAGGCACGCGCTCATCCACACCGAGAGGGAGAGGCCAATCCAGGTGGATCGCCGGCCGCTGAAGCAACTTGGCGGTGATCTCGACTGGCCGAGAGAGATTGATGACGGTGATAGGGCGTTCCTCCGAGGCGAGGCAGCGGTTCACCGTCTCGAAAACGTCCAGCAGGCGGTGGAGACGGAGGACCTCCAGATGTTCGCTCAGCGCCGACATCGAAACGCCGCCACGGTGCCAAAGCCCTCCCCCATAGCAGAGAATGACCGTATCCGCCCCCTCCAGGCTTTCCTCCGCGGACGCGGTCGCGACCACCCGGAGCAGTTGCCCAGAATCCTGAATCAAGCGCGACGCCAACATCTCGGCGAGTTGCAGCCCTTCCTCAAACTCGTCCGAGAGCCAGATCGCCGATTCCTCGGGCAGGTCAGCACGGATCAAAGTGGCAAGCACTTCGGGTGCGCACCGCAGGCTGCCGGCGCCAAGCACCGCGATCCGTGAGGGACGAGTCATGCTTGGAGTCTACTGGAATCCGAGGTCATACTTTCCGAAAAGTAATCTTGACATTTGCATCCAGATACGGGTAAGAACCGACCCGACCCAAAGAAAAAGGGGCGGCCCTTCCGACTACGCGGCGAACGAAGTTGGGGAAGGGAACCGCCCGATGGAGGCATCTTCAATGAGAAGACACCAATCAAAAGTATACCGAGAAAGAGATCGAGGAGCGCGGCGCGGCCTCACGCTGGTCGAGCTTCTCACCGTCATCGTCGTTCAGGATGGAACAGTCCGCGCACTCGAGATCCTTCTCACGGAGTTTCAGATCGAGCGCAAGTAGGGAGTCTGAGCTGGGGCGCTTGCCGGCGCCCCAGCCTCCGTTAAGGGATCGTTAGAGGTCGAAGCGCCCCGCGTCGGCTATAATTCCACCGAACCATGGGCACCGCTTACACCCCTGGCCTGACCGTCAGCGCCGACCACGTCGTCCGAAAAGTCCGCCGCCTCCCCCTCAAGGGAGAAGTCTTGGTGAAAGTAGGGGACAAGGTCGAGCCGCACACCGTCATCGCCCGCACCGAACTTCCCGGCATCCTGCAGTCCGTCAAGGTCGCCGAGAAGCTGGGTGTGGAGGCGCGCGACGTCCCGAGCCTGCTGAAAGTCAACATCGGAGACAAGGTCACCGTCGGCCAGCTACTCGCAGAGTCCAAAGGGCTTTTCGGCCTCTTCAAGGGGCAGGTTTTGAGCGAATTTGAAGGTACGGTCGAGGACGTTTCCGACGTTACGGGCAACCTTTTGATTCGGGAGCCGCCGACGCCCATCGAGATGACCGCTTACGTGCGGGGAAGGGTTGCCGAAATCATCCCAGAAGAGGGTGCTGTGATCGAAACGCGCGGCGCGATGGTGCAAGGCATCTTCGGCGTTGGGGGCGAGCGAGTCGGCGTGATTCGCGTGGCGGTCGCAGGGCCAAACGACGTACTGGAAGCAAGCCACGTTCAAGATGACGACCGTGGAAAGGTTCTCATCGGCGGGTCGCAGGTCAGCTTGGGCGCCATCAAGCGCGCGGAAGAGGTCGGCGCCGTCTGCCTGGTTGCGGGAGCGGTGCGGGATCTCGACCTCACCGAGTACCTGGGATACGACATCGGCGTGGCGATTACCGGTAACGAAGACATTCCTCTCACGATTATCGCAACGGAAGGATTTGGCAGATTGCCGATGGCGGAGAGAACCTTCGAGCTGCTCCGCTCTCTGGAAGGCAAAGAGGCGAGCGTGAACGGCGCGACGCAGATTCGCGCCGGCGTGATTCGACCCGAAATCATCGTTCCCTCCGACCAAGAGGTGGACGCGTACGAGTCTGCCGATACGGGAGGCGGCGTGCTTGAGATCGGTACGCCGATTCGTATCATTCGCGAGCCGTATTTCGGCCGTCTCGCCACCGTGACGGCGTTGCCGCCTGAGCTTCAGGTCGTCGAGTCCGGCGCGGAAGTCCGTGTGCTGAAGGCCAAGCTGGATGACACGGGAGAGGAGGTAACCGTTCCTCGAGCCAACGTGGAGATCATCTCGAAATGAAGATTCTCGTCGTGGAGGATGAGCCGATTCTTCGGGAGACGGTCACCCGTCGCCTTCAAAGAGAGGGTTACAACGTAACGGCTGCCGAGTCCGCGGAGCAGGCGTGGCTCCGTTTCAAGAAGGATCACCCCGATTTGATCGTTCTCGACATCATGTTGCCGGGCCGGAACGGGTTCGATTTTTCGAAGACCATCCGGCAACACAGCAAGGTGCCAATCCTGTTTTTGAGCGCGCGAACGAGTGAGGAGGATCGCCTTCGCGGGTTCATCGTCGGCGGGGACGACTATCTCACAAAGCCGTTCAATTTGGCGGAGCTCTCCGCGAGAGTGGCTGCGATCTTGCGGCGGGCCTATCCGGAGGAAAAGCCGCAGGTGGAGGCGGGCAAGATTCGCGTGAACCCCGACACTTGCGAAGCGTTCTGCGGGGATCGAAAGCTGGACCTCACACCCAAAGAGTTCGCTCTTCTGCACTTCTTCGTCTCGCACCCGGGCAAAGTATTCCGCCGCGAGACTCTCATCGAGAGAGTGTGGGGCCCCAACGCCTACGTTACGCCCCGAACCGTAGATGTCCACGTCCGGTGGTTGCGCGAGAAGATTGAGGACGACCCGGCGCATCCGCAACACTTGATCACCGCGCGCGGGTTTGGCTACCGTTTCGAGCCGTAGGGAAGAGGTAGACTCACCCAGCCCAGAAGGGGAGTAGCGCCTGCGAAGAGCAGAGCCACGGTCGTCAGTACGCTCCGTCGGAGCCGGCCCGGCAGAAAGCGCGAGACCTTCGCCGCATCGCGCGGGGAAGTGTTGCGCTTTGCGGGGGCGAGAGGAACAACGACGAAGATGATCGCTGGCGATACCTGGCGCGGAGGTGGCTCTTGATGTTGGCGGGCGTGTCCCTTTGGTTTTGGCTTGCTTTCATCCTGTCGGTCTTCGCCTTTCTTGCGATTGACTTGGGGGTCTTCCACCGGAAGGCGCACGAGGTCCGCATGCGCGAGGCGCTCGTCTGGACCGGCATCTGGATCACCCTCTCCATCCTTTTCGGGATCAGCCTGTATCTCTTCTGGGACAAGATGCAGACCGGCAGCGAGTACTCGAACGGCGAGGCGGCGATGGCGTTCCTGGCCGGGTATCTCGTCGAATGGTCGCTGAGCGTAGACAACATCTTCGTCTTCTTGGTGGTCTTTGCGTATTTTCATGTTCCCAGCAAATATCAGCACCGCGTCCTCTTCTGGGGCATTCTGGGAGCGCTCTTGTTCCGTTCGATCTTCATCGCGGTCGGCGCCGTCGTGCTCCAGAAGTTCCTTTGGACGATGGTGCTGTTCGGGCTATTCCTCATCTTCACCGGCGTCAAGTTGGTTACTGCCCACGGCAAGACCATAGATCCAGGGAAGAACCCCGTCGTCAAGCTGTTTCGACGGTTCCTGCCGGTGACCGACGACTATCGCGACCAGAAGTTCTTGGTGAGGGAGAACGGCAAGCTTTTTGCGACGCCGCTGCTCGTCGCGCTCGTCGTCGTAGAATTCACGGACATCCTTTTCGCCGTGGACTCGGTGCCGGCGATCTTCGCGATCACGCACGAGCCGTTCCTGGTGTTTACATCGAACGTGTTTGCGATTCTGGGACTGCGGTCGCTGTTCTTCGCGGTGGCGGGTCTGATGCAGCTCTTCCGGTTTCTGCACTACGGTCTGGCCATCATTCTGACGTTCGTCGGGGTGAAGATGCTCTATGGTTACGCGGCAGAGGTATATCATTGGCAGAAGTTTCCGGTCGCCCTCTCGCTGGGTGTGATTATGGGAGTGCTCGCGGGCTCGATCGTGATCTCGATTCTCAAGCCTGCCGAGGCTCCGGAAGTTTCGCAAGGGGAAGAAGGAGGTAGCAAAGATGCGAGTCATCGTGGGCATTGATCAAGAAACGTATCCTCCGGCGCTGGATCTTCTGGTTGCTCTTCGCTTCGCCGCAGCAGAGCTCCAACTCGTTCACGTGATCGAGTCGCCGCTGCAGGATCTTCCCAAGGTTCCGCTCGATCCGGTTCGAGAGTGGCTGGACAACCTGCAGGAACAGGCGAGAAGGGAACTGGAGGAAGCCCGACGCCGCCTCGAGGGCTCATCCTATCAAATCGAAACGACGATCCTTCATGGCGACACGCCGAAGACGCTGATCGAGCGCGGACGCGAATGGGGCGCGGACCTGGTAGCCATCGGCTCGTCCAAGAAAGGACATTGGGGCGCGCTGTTCTACGGTAGCGTCACCAAGGCGATCGCGGCGGGAGCGGAGCAGTCGGTGCTCGTCGCCAAGCAACCCCCGCGAGGGGAAGAGGGCCTGCACGTCGTCGTCGCCACCGACCACTCCGATTACTTCAGCCGATGCTTCGAACGGTTCCTCGGATGGGAGGTCGGTGGAATCCGTTCCGCGACCGTTTTGACGAGCCTCAGCCGGGAAGGGGTGCCCAAAGGCGCGCTCTCGGACAAGACCTTCGACGCCTTGCAAGAGGAAGTCCGAGAGCAAAACGAGAAACTGTGCGCAAGACTTCGAGAGAAGGGCGTCGAAGCGTCCTGCCTCCTCTCATCGTCCCCGCCCCAGGACGCCATCGCCACAACCATGAAAGAGACGAACGCGGACCTGCTCATCCTCGGCGCACAAGGCCACGGCTTCTGGGATCGCGTCCGCCTGGGGAGCGTGTCGTACTACGAAGTCATCGCCACGGACCACAACGTGCTGGTGCTGCGGGTTCTACCGGCAGGATACAATCAATGATCGCGCTCAGGTGACCGAATCAGGTGTTCACCGAGTTGTTCGTACGTTATGATGAGGTCTGCTAGCCACAGGAAGATCTTGCAATTATCGCATAGAACAGCATAATTCTTGAAGTATGTGCCATACTTCCCAATTCGTCCACACTTAGGGCAGCGAAACTGCATTGGCAATGATGCGAACTCCATGTAGCCTAGGGGGATATCTTCGTAACACGTTGTGCAGCACTTCTTAATGAATCCCCCACTCGAATACCGTACCGCTACCATCGGCGCGCCCTCACAATGTGTTACACCAGGAACGATCAAGACAGCAGGCCATTGACCAAAGCACGCCGAGCGGACACTACGGTCGTCTTCCAAGTGTTGGAATGCGCTGCCACGTGAGTTTTCACCCGAGGCGCTGTCGCTCATACTGCTATTCTACCACCTAGCATCGCTTGCGAGGAATTCGACCGGTCTCGATCCGCTTGGCGCTGAAATCGGCGGATCGCATTAGGCATAATCGTACCAATGAGCGCTTCCCGCAGTTCCGCTCAACCCGCCAACCGGACGCTCGCCGCAGCCAAGAAGGCGAAGCAGGACGAGTTTTACACCCAGTACGTGGACATCGAGAAGGAGGTCCAGGCGTACTTGGACTATGACCCTGACACGTTCCGCGGCAAAGTCGTCTACTGTAACTGCGACGACCCGTTCGAGAGCAACTTCTTCAAGTACTTCGCGGCGAACTTCAACCGGTTGGGTCTGAAAAAGCTCATCACGACCAGCTACGACGGCTCGCCCATCGCCGGTCAGCAGACGCTCTTCCCTGAGTACGACGAGGGGAACGGCAAGCGCAAGAAGCCCAAAGCGATCGCCGTGATTCTGAACGGCGTGAGGGACGAGGACGGAGACGGGCTCGAGAATATCGACGACGTCGAAAAGTTCTTGAAGAG
>RFHN01000305.1 GCA_003695835.1 Armatimonadota bacterium | reverse complement strand
CTCCATTGATCAAGCGCTGGCCGATCCTCAATCCGTCGGTTCGAGGCCGTTCGTCGTGGCGGCGGAGCGATCCCCCGGCGCAATCTTGGAAGCCGTTCGAGGAGGTGCGGGTTGGCTTCATGAGGAAGGTCCGTACCCGGTGCGCGTGGCTGACGCGGCGAGGCGATACCCCTCCTTCTCGCAGGCGGTCGAGGCGTGGCTGTTGCGCCAACAGAAAGAGGAAGAGGCTGCTCAGCTCGAGAGGCAGCGGTCCGCCATTCGGCGAAAGGTCGAAGGATTTAGGTCCGCGCAAGCGCAGCTGGAGGCGACACTCCGGTCCGGCGACCGGTCGGCGCAGTTGCAACGAAAGGGCGAACTGCTTCTCGCCTTTCAGACGGAGGTGTCGCCGGGCGCCAGGCAAGTCGTGTTGCCGGACTTCGATGGAAACCCGCTGGAAATCAAGCTGGATCCAGAGTTGACGGCGGTCGAGAATGCGGAACGGTACTTTGCGAAGGCAAAGCGGGCACGGAATGCCAAGCCGTTGCTCGAAGATAGGATCCGACAGATTGAAGCGCAAATCGAAGAGCTGGAGAAGCGGTTGGCCGCCGACGATCGAACCCGAAGGATGCCCGCAAGCGAGAAGGGCGAAACCAAGCGCTTCGAAGGGCAGCGGATTCGGGAGTACCAAGGCCCCGGCGGTTATCGGATCCTCGTCGGGTTGAGCGCAACGGCGAACGACTATCTCACGAGACGCGTCGCAAAGCCGAACGATTGGTGGCTACACGCTCGCGGGACCACAGGCGCGCATGTGGTGGTGCCGACGAGCAATCATCCGGAGCGAGTGCCGAAGGAAACGCTCGAGTACGCGGCTCGCGTCGCCGCGCGGCACAGCTCGCAAAAGCACGCCAAAACGGTTCCCGTCGCCTACACCTTGGCCAAGTACGTGCGCCGACCCCGGAAAGCGGCTCCGGGTACGGTGCTTCTCACAAACGAAAAGGTGCTCTTCGTGGAACCGCTACCGTTCGACTAATACACCAAATAATTCCTCATCATTCCCATATCCTCGTGCTCGAGGTTATGGCAATGATACAGGAACAGGCCGGTGTATTGGCCGAAGCGCACGAGGAAACGGATCTTCTCGCCGGGCATCAACAGGACCGTGTCCTTCCAACCCTCGTCCGTGTACCCGTAGCGAACGGTTTCCCAACCGAGCTGATACATGGGATGGATCTCCCGAGAGAGAACCATGAACTGTTGCCCGTGAAGATGGATCGGGTGGGCCATCGTGATGTTTCCGCCGAGGTTTTCGATCTCCCACACCTCGAGCGTGTTGGCTCGCACTCGTTCGTTCGGTTTTGTGCCATGCATGTCGTACATTTCGTCGTTGAGGACCCAGCCCATGTTGGAATCCCAGCGCGCCGTTAGGTAGCGCGGGTCCTTCCGGTTCACCGCATCCTCTTCTCGGTGCCACTGAATCGTGGAAAGGCGTTTCGGCAAGTCGCGATACTCTTTCTCCGATTGCGTGACTTGGAAGCGCATCACGTCGAACGGCGCGCCATTCGGCAACGGGTCGTTCCCCTGGCCGACTCCGAACATCAAGCCGCTCATGGAGAGGCTCTTGAGCACGATCTGCTCGCCGATCGTTCGGTTGCGGAAGTCCGCCCAGATCTCGACCCGCTCGCCGGGAGAGAGCACGACGTATGGTTTCTCGAGCGGGTACTCCACAAGCCCGCCATCGGTGCCGATTACCGTCATCGGCGATCCGTCGCCCCACGCCAGCTTGTAGATTCTCGCATTCGAGCCGTTGAGGATTCGAAGCCGATAGGCTCGCGTCTTCACATTCATCGTGTAATTCGGCTGACCGTTCACCAGGATCTCACTGCCCAATGTGCCTCGCATCGGGTTGGGTAGATACACAAACTGGTTTTGGGAATCGAGGACGCGATCCTGCAACACAAGCAGGCGATCGAACTCTCCGGAAGGCAAATCGAGGGCCTGCTCTTCCAGGTCGTGCACGATCAGCCCGCCCGCTAATCCTGCGTAGACTTGCGGCCCGGTCATCATATGCGGATGAGGGTGATACCAGTACGTCCCCGCGCGGTTCCAGACCCGATAGTGATAGGCGTACATCGAGCCTGGGCCGATGACGTCCATCGGATGGCCGTCCGCGTAATGCGGGACGTACATGCCGTGCCAGTGCACGATGCTTTCCTCTTGCAGATTGTTCGAGAAAAAGATTGTAACGGGCTCGCCTTGCCACAGGGAGAGGGTCGGGCCCAGGTAGCTACCCGGGGAGGGAAGAAGCGCGTCCTGCCGCCCGCGCTGAACGGAACCCGTAAAGCGCAGTACGTTCGTTGGAGGCCCGGAACGGATCTGGACCTGCCCAGGCCCAGCTTCGAGAGCGATTTGCAAGTACGGCGCCCGGTCCTGCGCCCGTCCAGAACCCAGCTCGGTCTGCTTGTGACCGTCGAGCAGCTGCGAAGCCGTGGTCGCGCCGCCGAGCAGCGAACCAGCGGCCGCAAATCCCAGTTTCCTCAACAGATCTCTTCGACTCAGTTCGTTGTTCATGTCCTTGTCGTACGTACGTTTTCGTTCATAATGGCGCGTCATGCGCGCAAGCCGCTATTTTCTTCCCACGCTCCGAGAGGCTCCAGCCGAGGCTGAACTCGTCAGCCACCGGCTGCTGCTCCGTGCCGGCTTCATCCGCAAGCTGTCAGCGGGCGTCTACAGCTACCTACCGCTTGGCCTCCGAACTCTCAACAAGGTCGCCGACATTGTCAGGGAAGAGGCGAACCGCATCGGCGCGATCGAGCTGCTTATGCCTGCGCTCGTGCCGTTCGACCTACTGAAAGAGACGGGTAGGGACGCGGTGGAAGTTCTCTACCGAACCGAAGACCGGACAAACCGGCAATTCGCCCTGGGCTTCACCCACGAAGAGGTGATTACCGACATCGTCCGGGGGCACGTGCAAAGCTACCGAGACATGCCTCTCTGCCTCTACCAAATCCAAACCAAGTTTCGCGACGAGCCTCGCCCGCGCGCCGGGCTGATTCGAGCCAAAGAATTCGAGATGTTCGATGCGTACAGCTTCGACTCGAACGAGGAAGACCTCGACCGAATCTACAAGGCGATGTGGGAAGCCTACGAGCGGATGTTCCGCCGCATGGGGCTGGAGACGCTGGTTTGCGAGGCGGAGGCGGGAGACATCGGCGGCTCGGACAATCACGAGTTCATGGTCGTGACGCCCGGTGGAGAGGACCGCGTCCTGCTCAACGAAAAGACAGGTTTTGCCGCGAATGCTGAACGTTGTGACGTCGGCGGTACCTACGAGCCGGCATCGGCAGAAGGTGTGCCACCAGTCGAAAAGGTCTCTACGCCGGGCATGCGGACCGTGGAGGAAGTCACCAGTTTTCTCAAGGTTTCCGCATCAAAGTTGGTCAAAACACTGTTGGTGCGGGCCGGGGACGAAACGGTAGCGGCGCTTGTGCGGGGAGACAGGGAACTCAATCCATACAAGCTGGCGCGGAGGCTCGGTGTGCCGAAGGTCGAGATGCTGGAGGCGGACGCGGTGCGCAAAGCGACGGGCGCCGACGTCGGTTTTGCCGGCCCCGTCGGCCTGCAAGACGTTCGGATCATTGCAGACCAGGAGGTTCGCTCCATGGCGGACTTCGTTGTTGGCGCGAATGAGGATGATGCCCATCTGGTTCACGTCTGCCACGGCAGGGACTTCGAGGTTCACGAGTTTGCGGACATCCGGATCGCTGTGGATGGGGATCCATCCCCCGACGGGGGGGTCTTCAAGGAGGTTCGCGGCATCGAAGTCGGGCACATCTTCAAGCTCGGCACACGCTACAGCGAGCCGATGGGCGCGGTGTTCACCGACGAGGAGGGCAAAGAGCACCCGATCCTCATGGGTTGCTACGGCCTCGGTATCGGTCGTTCGATGCAAGCGGTCGTGGAAGTGTCCCACGACGACGCAGGGATCATCTGGCCCGTCTCGATCGCGCCGTTCGAGGTGGTCATCCTCGTCGTGAACCCGGAGGATCGCCAGCAGCAAGAGGCCGCCGAGACGCTCTACACCGAGCTTCAACAGCGAGGTGTGGACGTCCTCTTGGACGATCGGGACGAGCGCGCCGGAGTGAAGTTCAAAGACGCCGACCTGATCGGGTATCCACTCCGCGTCGTATGCGGCCGTACCGTCGCAGAGGGCAACGTTGAGGTGAAGTGGCGGCGAGAGCCGGACGCAAACCCGCTTCCGTTATCGGATGCTGCACAAACGATCTCGGAATGGATCGCCCATGAGCGCAATCGCTCGCTCTAATCCTGTTGTCAGGGCCTGGCGCAAAACGATTGCGCTGATCAATATTTACATTCAGGAAACCCTCGCCTATCGCGCGGGCGCGTTCATCTGGGGGTTAGCCGATGGTCAGCTGGCCCTCATCCTTCCCGCGGTGTGGCTGGCAGCGTTTGGACAGCAAGAGATGATCGGGGGGCGGGATCCGTCCGCCCTCGTTACGTACTACCTGGCGGCTTCCTTCCTGTCTCAGTTCATCGTTTGTCACTTGATGTGGGACATCGGCTTTGAGATCCGGGAAGGGCTCTTTTCCGTGTATCTGCTCCGACCCATCAACGTCGTGTGGATGCACTTGGCGCGAAACGTCGGGTGGCGGATCATCAAGGTCGTGCTGTACGCCCCGATCGGTCTACTATTCATTCTCATCTACGGCAAGTATCTCGTTGGGTTGGACCTGTACCTGGGCCCAGGGTTCTGGCTCGCGCTCATCCTCGCGCATTTCCTGAGTTTCTTTGTGGCTTGGAGCATAGCCCTGATCTCGTTGTGGACGACCGAGTTCGTCAGTATCTTCCGGCTCTATTACTTCCCCGAGATGTTCTTGAGCGGTCGCCTCGTTCCCTTGGAGACGATGCCCCCGTGGGCCATGACGCTCGCCGACGTATCGCCGTTCAAGTACACTGTCGCGTTCCCCGTCGGCGTTTTGCTGGGAGAAGTCCACGGCGATGCGTGGCTGCGGGGAGTCGCAATGCAGGCAATGTGGATTGCGCTCTTCGTCGTTGTTTCGTCGGTTCTCTTGAAGAAGGGATTGAAACAGTACACGGGATTCGGAAACTGATGGCAAGCTTTGACGTCGAACACGAACAGGCTCTGGAGAGGCTCGTACCGCTGCTGCTCGCAGGTGTGGAGCCGGTGATTGCCCGTGCCGCGCGCTTGGGGACGGGCATGATAACGTTGGCGGTGCGAGAGGCGCCGGGAGGCATTGAAGTCACCGTCCAGCGCGGGCCGTTCCGCGAGACGTCGCCCGTGCTCAAAACGGTCCTCCCCGAGCCTTGGGATCCGGTTGCCGACGCGGAGTACCTCACGGAGAGGGTTGCGCGAACGCTCAGCGAGAAGCACCCGGAGCTGGGATTTCTCACCACACGTCACAACTACCTGCCCGCCCTCGAAGAACTCGTCCGGAAGGGCGT
>RFHN01000304.1 GCA_003695835.1 Armatimonadota bacterium | reverse complement strand
CTATGAGCCTTCTCAGATGGGTCGTCGGCGGCGCATGCCTCCTTGCCGTGGGGCTGGGCTTCGCGGTCGGTCGGATGGATCCGGCCGAATACGTCAGCAAGCTGGAGTCCGAGCCGCTCCGCTATGAAGTCAAGTTCGTGCCGTCGCGCACGCTCCCCCCTGGTAGAGCGGAAAAGGTTCAGGACGGCGTAGACGGCGAAATCAAGCGGATGGTCCAGTACACGGTCGTAGATGGCAAGGTCATCGGGAAGGCTGTGCTCTGGGAGACGCGCGTCGAACCGCAGCCCGCGATCATTCGATACGGTTCGCGCAACGCGCAGATGACCCGCGGTTACACGCGCTCCGAGGTCTTCACGATGGAGGCTACGGCCTATTGTCCCTGCTCGATCTGTGGCACGGGAACCGGTAAGACCGCGATGGGTACCCAGGCGAGGCGAGGCGTCGTTGCCGTAGACCCCTCCGTCATCCCGCTGAATTCCATCGTGTACGTCGAAGGGTACGGCTTGGCGATTGCCGCTGACACCGGTGGAGCCGTCAAGGGAAAGCGCATTGACCTTTGCTTCAACTCACACTCCGAAGCGCTCCAGTTCGGGCGCAGGCAAGTGAAAGTTCACATCTTGCGCTGATGTCCGGAGGCGAACTCCGCCGCTTCATCGAAGAGATCGGTTTTCTGCCCTCGCCCGACCAACCGGACCAGCACTTCCTAATCTCCGAACGAGTGCGCGACCGCATCGTCGAGGCCTGCGAGGGCTGCGCGGGATTCCTGGAAATCGGGCCTGGCCCGGGCGTCCTTACGCGGGAGCTTGTCAGGATCGGCGAGGTCGTTGCCGTGGACATAGACCGTCGGGCCGAATCGGCGCTCTCGGCTTCAGCCCCCTCCGCCCAGTTCGTCTTGGCTGACGCAGCGCGGCTCGACTACGGCGCGCTCTTGGCGACGCTCCCAAGCCCGCGCGCCCTCGTCAGCAACCTTCCCTACTCGATTACGGGTTTCGTTCTCGAAGCGCTCTGGCGGTACGCGCACCTGCTCGATCGAGCCGTCTTGATGATGCAGTCGGAGGTTGCGATTCGGATCGCTGCCGAACCCGGGAGCCGGGAGCGGGGGGCCATCTCCGTGCTGCTCCAGCATTCGTTCCGAATCGAAAGAGTAACCGACGCAAGCCCGGGGGCCTTTTGGCCTCCGCCGAAGGTTTCGAGTCGCGTGCTTCGGTTTGAGAGCAAGGGTCGGTCGGTGCCGACTGAGTTTGCCAAGGTCGTTCGGGCAGGGTTTGCCTACCCTCGCAAGACGCTCTTCAACAACCTGACCGCCGCAAACTATGCCCCGGAGAGAGTGCGGCGGGCTCTGGAAGAGGTGGGTCTTGCGCCCGCAGTCCGCGCGCACGAAGTTCCCCAGGACGCGTGGTCGCAGCTGACCGCTCGGCTCGAGACCGTCATCGGTTGAAGGCAGCTTCGCCCGTCCACGCCCCCACGAGCGTGCCTGCGACTGTGAGCAGGACGGCCTTCCACCACACGAGTAGCCCAAGGAGGATGCCGAGCAACAGGACGGGCGTTAGAATGATGCAGCAGCAACCTGCGATGACCGTCGCATGGTTCCAACGATCCACGAAGGACTGGGGATAGAGCAGGCGCAGGAGCTTTCGTCTTGTAAAGTCGGAGAACTTCTGGACGGACACATGGATTCTCTCCCGGTACGCCGGATCGCGCCGGTGCCGCGCGTTGAAGAAGGTCCACCCGAGCGCGAGACCGACCGCCATGGCGAACAGCGCCCAGTCGTAGGTTCCCACGGTTTCGCCTGTCTACCCGAATCTTCGGCTCACACCTCCCGTCGGCGATAGGTCAAGCCGGTATCCTCAAGAGGAAAGGCGTGTTTGTTGACGAGATTCAGATCGTGGTAACCGCGGGACGAGGCGGCGATGGAGCCGCCACGTTTCGGCGCGAGAAACACGTGCCGCGCGGAGGACCGGACGGAGGCGACGGCGGTCGCGGCGGCGATGTCGTTCTCGTTGCCGACGCCGGCATGAACACGCTTCTCGATTACCGATTCAAGAGCCGATACCGTGCCGAAGACGGCGGACCCGGAGGGAGCGCCAAGAAACACGGGAAGGACGGTGACTCCGTCGAGCTTCGAGTGCCGGTCGGCACGATCGTCCGGGACGCCGAGACCGGGGAGGTGCTGGCAGACTTGGTTGAGGACGGCCAGCGCGTCGTTGTGGCGCGCGGCGGCCAAGGCGGCAGAGGCAACCTCCATTTTACGACGAGCGTACGCCAAGCTCCGACGTTCGCGGAAAAAGGGGAACCGGGCGAAAACCGCACGATTCGCCTGGAGCTGCGACTGCTGGCGGACGTGGGACTCGTCGGCAAGCCGAACGCCGGCAAGTCTACGCTGCTCAGCGCCGTCTCGGCGGCGAGACCGGAGATCGCCGACTACCCGTTCACGACGCTCGTTCCCTACCTGGGGCTCGTCCGGGTTGGGGAGGAATCCTTCGTGATGGCGGACTTGCCTGGGCTCATCGAAGGGGCTGCCGAGGGCAAGGGGCTTGGGATCCGATTCTTGAAACATATCAGCCGCACTCGGCTGCTCTTGCACGTCGTGGAGGCACAACCTCTCGACGGATCGAAGCCCGAGGAGAATCTCCGCGCCATCCAGAGGGAATTGGAGGCATACTCGAAAGAACTTGCCGACAGACCGCGGATCATCGTCCTCTCGAAGTGCGATCTCTTGCCCGAAGAAGAAGCACAAGCCAAGGCAGCCGACTTGGCAGAAGAGTTCGGCGCAGAGTGCTTCGCCATCTCAGCCGTTACGGGCGCAGGCGTGCAACCGCTTCTGAGGAGAATCGCGCTGGTTCTGAAAGAGATTCCTCGTCCGAAGCCGATTGTGGAGGAAACGATCGGAGAACAACCTGCGGAGGCGGAGAAAGAACGCTTCCAGGTCCTCGTCGAGGAAGGCGTCTACCGAGTTCGGGGGCGGGAGATCGAGGACTTGATTCGCCGTTTCGACCTGGAGAACGACGAAGCCGTCTCCATTCTGCAGCGACGACTTGAAAGAGTCGGGTTATTTGACGCGCTCAAGTCTGCGGGAGCGCAGGAGGGTGACACCGTGGTGGTCGGCCCGTTCGAGTTTGAGTATCGAGAGGACGAATGAGGCTGGGCATCCTGGGCGGTTCGTTCGACCCGATCCACGTCGGGCACGTTCGGCTGGCGATTGAAGCACGGGAGCACCTCGGCCTCGACGAAGTGGTGCTGGAAGTCGCGCGAGTCTCCCCGTTCAAGGTAGGACAGTCCGTTGCGAGCGCCGAGACTCGCCTGCGGATGACGAGGGCGGCCGTGGACGGGATACCGGGTCTTCGGGCGGGCGACACGGAACTTGGTCGCGACGGACCCAGCTACACGATTGACACCCTCCGGGCCTACGCGGGAAACGAGCTGGCTTTGATCCTCGGCTCCGATGCACTGGCGGAGTTCCAAGCGTGGCGGGAGTGGCAGGCGATTCTGCAGTTGGCGCGGCTGGCCGTTGCCGAGCGCCCGGGCTCGCCGGCCCGGGATGCGATCCAGGCGCTCCCTGCGGAGTTTCGCGACCGCGTAGTGTTCTTCCCCGCTCCGCTGCTGGACGTCAGCTCGACCGACATCCGCGCTCGCGTGCGCGAGGGACGTTGCCTGCGGTACCTTGTGCCCGACTCGGTGATCCAAATCATCGAGGAAGAACGTCTCTATCTATGAACCTGACACCGTTAGAATCCCAAACGAAAGCCGATCGGATCGCGCAGATCGCCGAGGAGATGAAGGCCGAGAGGATTGAAGTCCTGGACCTTCGTAAGAAGACGATTGTGTGCGACTTCTTTGTGGTCTGCAGCGGCAACTCGGACGTCCACGTGAGGAGTATCGCTGAGAAGATCGAGGAGAAGATGAAGGAGGCCAAGTCTCGGCCGGATCACATCGAGGGTCGGGGAAGCGGATGGATCCTACTTGACTTCGGCGACGTCGTATGTCATGTGATGCGCGAAGAACAGCGGCAGTTCTACGACCTCGAGAGTCTGTGGCAGGAACTTCCCCAGAGAGAGGACATCGAGCTGGGAGATGGAGACTAACAACGAGCTCATTGACGAGGAGATTCGCTCGACTCTCTCTCGCGCCCGAGTACACCTAAAGCGAGGAGAAAAGGATGCAGCCTTGCAACTCGTGGAAGGGCTCAAGGAGAAGTACCCGGACCACCCCGACGCCAAGGAGGCTTACGCGGACGTTCTTGTGGGAATCGGCCGCAAACAGGAAGCGATCCAGGTTCTGAAGGAGATCATTGATGCGCATCCGGGTCGCGTCGAAACGGAGAGGCGGCACGCCTACCTCGTCTTCGGTCTGCACCAGCACGAGTTCGAGCAGTACGGCCTGATGCTCGAGAGTCAGGAGGGCGCGTTGGGGCCGCGATCCTCGGGAACTGCGGCTTTTCTCGGTCTGCTGTTCCCTGGTCTGGGCCAGGTCTACGTCGGGCAACTGGTCCGAGGCATCGTGTACGCGGCGCTGGCTGTTCTGGGGTTCGTACTCATCTTCTCCATCGGCGTGGGGCCGTCTGGCCTAAACGGCACGGGAATCAGCATCATTGTAGGTCTGGCAGTCGTCTGGATAGTAGGGATTCTGGATGCAGCGGTCAGCGCAAAGGGAGGGAGTGAAGTTACACCGAAAGAGCGCCCCAAACCTCCAGTTGACCTCCCATTCGAGTAACATTTAAGAGGAGCGTATGCCGGAACCAGTAAGAAGGTCGGACGTAACCGAGGTTCACTGGGAGAATGCGATCACTTGGGGCATCCTCTCCATCCTCTGTTTGCTCGTTGGGGCGTTTTTCATTCGGTTTGGTCACGATTGGGGCGTGGTGAACCTGCCGTTCTGGCGGTTCGGCGGGCTTGATCTCCAGTGGGTCGCTGTTCCCTTCTTGGCTGCAAGCCCGCTCATGTTCCTCTATGCCCTGTACCGAGCCATCGCAAGCCGAAAGGAAGGTTCCTACACCGTAGAGTGCCCGTACTGCCACGAACCCAACGAGTTCGTCGCCAAACCGGACAGCGACTTCACCTGCATGCACTGCGACCGCCGTGTGGCTGTCAAGGAAGGGCGAATCCTGGACGTCATGGCTGTCAGCTGCGGTTACTGCGGCGCGGTCAACTATCTGACCGACAAGACGGCGGTGCTCATTTGCGAGCAGTGCGGCCACGAGATCCCCCTCTTGGATCCGGAAACGGGTGAAATGCGCCATGCGCCGAGAGGTTTCGCGCGCGTGGACGACCGCTCCCTCTACGAACTCGTGCTCGTAGACCCAGGGCGAGACCGTGAAGGGCTGATCCTCTCCCTCCAACACATGCTCGCCCTGACGCGGAACCAGGTGAAAGACATCCTCGAAGAATTACCGGCAACGCTCATGACCGGAATCAATCGGAGAAAGGCGGAACTCTTGAAGGCGCAACTCGAGGAGATCGGCGCGACGGCAGAAATGCGCAAGATCGCCGAATCGAGCGAACCCTCTCGCCCAACCTGATCGCGCGACCCTTCGCCCCGCTGAGGTAATATGCGCCCGCTGGCTGGCGCGACGCCTTGCTGCGCCGGCTCGTTTTCTACGGATGGAGGAGACTGCAAAAACATGAAATCGGATACGACGCAGAATCGGTCTTGGGCCAGGAAGGCCCTCGCTCTCTTGCTCATCATTCTCGCTTCGTTTGCGCCGGGCTTAGCTCTGGCGGCCGGCGCTGAAGCGAAGGTCCAGCTCAAGTTCGCCCCGAGCGACATGATCTACCTCTACGTGTCCCTCGGCTTGGCGATTCTGGCGATCCTGGCGGGATGGATGATCGCCCGTCAGGTGCTCGCCCGCAGAGTGGACAACGAGAAGATGATGTCGGTCAGCGACGCCATCAAGGAGGGCGCCCTCGCCTATCTGCGGGCGCAGGTCCGCACGATGTCCTTCTTCGTGGTCGTCCTGGCGGTCGTTCTATGGCTGACGATTGGCGCGGAGTATGAAGGTGCGATCCTTGGTGTGCCGCTTTCCATCTGTCTTTCTCTCTCCTTCATTCTGGGTGTCGCGGCTTCGTACATCGCGGGCTTCGTGGGCATGGTCATGGCGGTCAACGGCAATGCCCGAGTGGCGAAGGCGGCGCTGACTTCCTACAAGGACGCTCTGGAGACCGCGTTCCGGTCCGGCGCTGTGGCTGGCCTGATTACGGTCGGCATGGGGCTGCTCGGCGCAACGGTGATCTTCCTCGTGGCCCGCGAACACGCGATGAAACTGCTGATCGGCTTCGGCTTCGGCGGTTCGCTCGCTGCGCTGTTCATGCGCGTCGGAGGCGGCATTTACACGAAGGCAGCCGACGTGGGAGCCGACCTCGTAGGCAAGGTCGAGGCGGGCATTCCCGAAGACGACCCGCGCAACGCCGCCACCATCGCCGATAACGTAGGCGACAACGTCGGCGACTGCGCCGGAATGGCTGCAGACGTCTTCGAGTCCTACGAAGTCACCCTTGTTG
>RFHN01000303.1 GCA_003695835.1 Armatimonadota bacterium | reverse complement strand
GCGCCGGACGCTCGCGATGGTGCTCGATAACTTCGACAAGATCGGTATCAAGCCTGGTAGCGCGGAAGCCCTGCGTCTCTTTGACTACTGATTCGACAGCAAGCGCTCGATCGCCTCAACGTCCTTCAACGTATCAAAGTCTAAAGTCGAGAACGGGTCCGCATCCGTGACGATGAGGCACGCCGCTCCCAACGCTCGTCCTGCCCTTTCGGCAGCCTCCGCGACGGTAACTTGCCCAAGCAGATAGCGGAAGAACGGCAGCACACCGAACCGGACCGCCAGCTTCAGAATCGCGCGCCGGTTCCTCGAGCCAAGGCCCAGCGTCTCTGCGGCGCGGCGCAACGCTCCAGCCGAGCCTGCGTAGTAGCCCCCGGAGGCGAACCGTCCCTCGCGGAAGCGCAAGAACCGATAAGGGACGTCCGGAAACGCTTCCTTGATTGCCGAACTGGGGCACAGTCCGACGGCGAACCAGTCCTCTCGCGGCCTCGCCCAGGCATCTACCTCCTCGACGAAAGCCTGCACGCCGGAAGAATCGAGAAGAGGCAGGTCGCAAGGGAGGAAAAGACAAGGTTGCGAGTCCTCGGCGCCCTCCACTCCGCTCAGAGCGCTCTCGATATTCGTCCTCCCGGCCCGCCTTACTTCACAGCCCGAGATCTCGGATCGAGCCTCGTCCCCGACCACGGCGACAAGCCTGCCGAACGGAAGGGACTGGCATGCCTCCACAACGCGCTCCAAGCTCGTGCGTCCTCCGAAGGATACGTCGGCCTTCGACGAAACGCCGTACCGTTGGGCGATCTCATCCGGCGCAGCCCCGCCCGCAAGAATGACGCACCACCAGCGTTCCAGAGAGTTCGCCACGCCGGAAGGTTACTCAGGGAGTAACGCTCCAAACGACTTGGTCGAACTGACCGCCCCAAGAAACGAAGGTCACGCCGCGGTCGTGATACTGAATGCGGGCTTTCATCGCGCCAGTCCCAGGCTGAACGAAGCGCGCGGGGTTGGCCACGATCGAAACCACCGTGAGACTATCGCTGCCAGTGGCGTCACGCTCATCCACCGTCTCCCAGCTGTTCGTTTGGTAGTTGAAGAACTGGATTCGCTGCAACACCGGCGCTCCCGTCGCGGCGCCTTCGTAGACGAACCGGATCTCGGATGGCGTCGCGTGCGTGGTACTCCCTCGGACCTCGATCTCCACGGACGGAGCGGCCACCTCCGTCGGCCTCCGTGCTTCGACGACCACCCGATTGTCCTCGGCAAACTCAAGGCTCTGCAGGTTCCCACTGAGCTGAAGTCCTCTCAACACTTCGAAGTCGGTCACGGGCGCTGTCTCATCGCGGTTCGATTGGATGAAGCTGGCATACGCCGCGACGCGAATGTCTCCGAACACCGACCCGTACTGCGGCGGAGGTGGCCCGCCCGAGACGGAGCCAATCCAACTGTGAATGCCAATGACCTGGTACCGGCCGTTGACAAGCATCAACGTTGGCCCGCCCGAGTCCCCGCTGCCAAGGGTGACCTCGGTCTGCAGCGGGCCGCCATCGCCCCAAGTGTCCACGCCGTTGCCGTCGAAATCGCCGATCAAGAAGAAGCCTTGAATACTTCCCAGGTTGACGAACTGTGCGAACGTCATCCGGTTCGTTCCGAATCTCTTCGTCCCGTAACTGCTCGTGTAGGACCATTGGGAGCCGTTCCAAACGCCCGTATTGCCGTAACCGACGAGCGTTCCGATTGCGCCCACATCCTGCGTCCCTGTGTACGGTTCGTACCAACCGGGCAAAGGTTGGTCAACCTTCACCAACGCAATGTCGTCCGTCGCATGGCGGATGACCAGAACCGAGTGGTACTCCGTCGGGTAGTCGTCCAACTTGAACTTCCAGCCCGTGTTGCCAGAGGACCCGACGGTATGGCGGGCGGTTAGCAACCAATAAGGGCCGATCGCTACCGCAGTGGTATTGAAACTGGAGCTGCCCCACTTGCCGACCCACGGGTAGTCCGTGGTGACAAGGCCCGGCAGGATCGAGGTCGCAGGAAGGGCCACACTCAGGCCAGCGGCAAGGACGAGCGCACGAAAGAATCGCATAGGAGAACCTCTCTCAGTATACAACGGGTTAGCCACACGACCGGCTCCCGAAAATTGCCGGATTTGTGTGCGAGCGAACCGACCCGGTTACACGACGCCGACCGACGAGCGATTGAGCGCCGCTTGAATGAGCCCTTGGAACAAGGGGTGAGGCCGGTTCGGCCGCGAGCGGAATTCGGGGTGCGCCTGCGTTCCCATAAAGAACGGATGGTTGGGAAGCTCGATCATCTCCACCAACCGGTAGTCGGGCGAGACTCCGCAACAGACGACACCATGGGCCGCGAGCGTCTCGCGATAGTCGTTGTTCACCTCATACCGGTGGCGGTGGCGTTCGACGATTCGGTTACTACCAAAAAGCCGCTCCGCCAACGTACCGTGAATGATCTTGCAGGGATAGGCGCCAAGTCGCATCGTCCCGCCTTTCGACTTGACCCCGTGTTGGTCTGGGAGCAGATGGATGACGGGATCGGGCGTGTCGGGATCCACCTCCTCGCTGTTCGCTTCCTTGATGCCGCAAACGTTTCGAGCGATCTCCACTACCGCAACCTGCATTCCCAGACAGATGCCGAGGAAAGGCAGGCCCGTTTCGCGAGCGTGCCGAACCGCCTCGATCTTTCCCTCGATGCCGCGCTCGCCGAAGCCGGGGGCGACGACGAGACCGTCCAACTCCTTGAGCTCCTTCTCCACGTTCCCCGCCTCGAGGCTCGTGGACTCGATCCAAACCACCTCTACCCCCGCACGGTGAGGAACACCGCCGTGAATCAACGCTTCCTGGATGGACTTGTACGCGTCACCGTTCTCCGTGTACTTCCCGACGACACCGATCCGGCAGGTGCGCTCGGGGTTGAGGATTCGATCCACGATCTCCTCCCACTCCTTCGTATCCGGCTCCGTCTTGGGCAGGCCCAAGCGATCCACGACGAGGTCCCCCACGCCGTACTGCTCGTACAAGAGCGGCACTTCATAAATCGTCCGCACATTGAGCGACTCGATCACCGCCTCCTTCCGAACGTCACAAAAGAGGGAGATCTTGGACTTCAGCTCGTCGTTCAGCGGCAGCTCCGATCGGCAAATCAGCAAATCCGGAGCGAGGCCGATCTCTCGGAGCTTCATCACGCTGTGCTGGGTCGGTTTGGTCTTGACCTCGCCCCAAGGCCCGACTTGGGGGACGAGCGTAACGTGGACGTACATGACGTTGTCCGGCCCGACATCCGACCGAAACTGGCGGATCGCTTCGAGGAACGGAAGGCTCTCGATGTCGCCGACCGTCCCGCCGACCTCCGCCAAAACGACGTCGGCATCGTGAACTTCGCCCACCGTCCGGATGCGCTCTTTGAGTTCGTTGGTGATGTGCGGGATTACCTGGACGGTGGCGCCAAGGTAATCGCCCCGTCGCTCCTTCTCGATGACCGTCTTGTAAACCAAGCCGGTCGTAACGCTGGACGCGCGCGAGCAGTTGACGTCAATGAATCGCTCGTAGTGCCCCAGGTCGAGATCGGTCTCGGTTCCGTCGTCCGTTACGAAGACCTCGCCATGCTGGTAGGGGTTCATCGTTCCGGCATCTACATTGATGTAAGGATCCAGCTTGACCGGAGCGACCTTGAACCCGCGATTGCGAAGAAGACGACCGATGGAAGCAGTGGCGATACCCTTGCCAATACCGCTGACTACGCCACCCGTTACGAAGATGTACTTTCGGTTCGTCACCCTGTCCGCTCGCACACGCTATTATACTGACTGGACGGTAGACTCGCGCGGAATGAATCGCGTCCTCTGCCTCGCCCTCGTAATTCTGCTCGCTGTCGGATGCGCGAAGAGTCAATCCGAAGCGGTACGCGAACGGGACCAGCAGCGCGTCGAAACCGCGAAGGGGATGCCGGGAAGCGAGATCCCCAGAGACCCCGCTGACCTCGGGGACCGCGCCCCGACCGATCCCAACCTGAACGACGGAGCTCGCTGACCGCGGTACGGAACAAAAACCGCGCCTTTGCAGTCTCTTAACCTGTCGTCAGACAAACTATCCACCGAAGCAGAAGGCTGCAATCAACCTCCTGACGGCGAAAGAGCCACTGCTGCGGTAGTCATCGCACCTCCTGCCCCTCCGAGGGCGCGGCAAAAGTCGCGCCCTCGCCCCTCTTTAAGCCTCGAGCGCGGAACGGATGTGCTCGACTACGGCCTCCGGCGCGACCTCTCGCTCCTCGCCAGTGCTCAACTGCTTGACTTTCGCCGAGCCCCGCTCCAGCTCCTCGTCGCCGATCGTCACGGCGAACGGAGCGCCGCTCTTGTCCGCCTGACGGAATTGGCTCTTGGCAGATCGCCGCTCCGGATCGGTAAGAAGCCGGAGCCCTCGACTGCGCCAATCCGCGAGCCAGCGTTCCGCCTCCGGCGACTTTGTCAACACGATGGCGAACGCGTCGGCGGGCGCTGCTGTCTCAGGCAAAGCTCCGGCGGCTTCCAAAGCGAGCAGCGCCCGCTCGATCCCCATAGCGACACCAGTCGCAGGCGTGGGTGGACCTCCGATCTCTTGAATCAAGTTATCGTAGCGACCACCACCGCAGAGGGCGTTTTGTGCGCCGAGGTCGGGGCTTTGCACTTCGAAAACGGTCTTGGTGTAGTAGTCCAAGCCTCTCACCAGACGCCGATCCACTTCAAACTCCGCTCCGAGCGTCCCGAGGATCTCCAGCAGGCGCTCGAAGTGCTCCTGGCTTTCCGCTTCTAAGAACGCCTCCAACGTCGGCGCCTCTGCCATGGCAGCCTGAACCCGCGGATCTTTCGAGTCGAGCATCCGAAGGGGATTGGATTCGAACCGCACGCGCTCCTCATCCGATAGGTCGCGTAAAAGCGGTCGCGCGTAGTCGAGCAAAGCCTCCCGATACCGCGTCCGACAATCCCTCATTCCGAGCGTGTTGACCTTCAAGGTGAGTTGTTGGATTCCCAGTTGCCGGTACCAGCGAAGCGTGAGGTCAATGACCTCGGCATCGGCCTCCGGCGAGCCAGACCCGATGAGTTCCAGCCCGGTTTGGTGCGCTTGACGATACCGGCCTGCCTGGGGACGTTCATATCGGAAGATGGGCGTGATGTAGTAAAGCCGCGTTACCTGGCCGGGGCCACCGAGGTGGTTCTCCAAGTACGCCCGGATCGCCGGCGCGGTGCCCTCGGGCTTGAGCGTCAGGCTCCGGCCGCCCCGATCCTCAAAGGTGTACATCTCTTTGGTTACGACCTCGGTCGCCTCGCCAAGCCCTCGTTGAAACAGTTCGGTTTGTTCGAAAATTGGCGTGCGGATCTCCTGGTACCCGTACAGCGCGCACACTTCGCGGAAGGTGCGCTCCAGCCACTGCCAGCGCTCGCTATCGCCGGGCAGGATGTCTTGGGTGCCTCGCGGGGCCTTATATTGCATGGGAGCCGGTCAAGAGAAAGCCCCGCTGTGCCGGGTGCCGTCTCTGTCCGGGAACCCCGAACGAAACGGGTGGAAACGGCCGCCCACGAGGGACGAGTCCGCTTCCCAAGCGTGTGCTTGTCGGCTCCGAACATGTCGGGCAATCCCGCACACCGCAGGGCCGAGTGAGGATACCCAATCGTTTCGAGGCGCCAGGATCGAACGGCGCATCCAGCCGCGATGTTGAGCCGACTTCGCCCAGGGCAGGTACAACGGGCGCATGCCGTGCGGTGGCCGCGGGTACGGCACCCGACCTAAGGACTGCGGTAGCCAACGGTGGTGCGTGCTCGACCCCGTTCAACATACTCCTGACGGGTCTGGCCTTCGACCGCGTCCAAGAACCTGGAGGAT
>RFHN01000302.1 GCA_003695835.1 Armatimonadota bacterium | reverse complement strand
GACCACCGACGTCCCACTCCGCAGGTACGTCGTCGTCCCCGCGCTGTCGGTCTTACTCACCCGCGCCCCGAAGCCGTTGTATGCAAACGTATTCGTCGTCATCCCAGGCCTCGTAATCGAGGTTACCCGATCCTCACAGCCCCTCCCGCCATTCGATGCCCTCAATTGAGTCGAGTCGTTCAAGGCTGCATCTTGCAGATACAAATGTGAAGGTCGCATACCAGCCCATAGAGCTCAACAGCCGCGCGCGGTAGCGCGACGTGGCATTACCCGTCCTGATACGTGCTACAGTTACATCGAATAACACGTTCTGGTGAAGGAAGGTTCCCCAGTCTTCTATCTCAACGCTTTCAAAGCAAATCTGAATAACATCTCGATGAGTGCGTGCCACGATGCCTGGTGGCAACAGCCACAGTTCCAGAGTCACGCCAGAACTCCCGAATGCTTGAAGGCACATACGCTCGACCTCCCAATCGTGAAGGGAGACATTCCCCTTCGCGAGGCCGCGGAGAGCTTCCCCATTCCTGCAGACCTGATCGAGCGTCATCTCAAAACCACTCTTCGCGCATTGATGCTAGTTCTATTACTGCGACCACCGACAACACCACGAAATCTTCCAGCGGCAGCGACGGCAAAGGAACGGATCCATCCAAGGGAACGCCAGCCGCCCTTCGCGCATCCATGATGTACTCCTGCCGTGCGCGAAGATACTCACGTGCAGTCTTGGCGTCGTCGAAGAGGCCAAACCGGTTGAGCGCCTTACGAAACGGCCTGAGAGGAGACGGAGTCCGCCCGAAGAAGTCATCCTTCGTGCTGGAGTAATCACAGCTACAAGTAATCGTGTCCCATCCCAGCCATTGTCCATGGTCGCGCAGCTGTGTCGCTCTGTCCGGGTGAAGGAATAAAGTCTCGAGGTCCGAGCATAAACACAGTTCTATCGAACATAACAGTAATCGCATGGGCAACAGCAGTCGAGGGCCCAACTCATAGTACTCACGTGCCAAGTCCTCGTCGGCGATGAATTCTGGGAGGCCATTATGTGTCATTTTTCTGAGATATTCCTCGACTCGGTCAATGCTCTTATCTCTAACGATGCTCGGATCGTATGCCCAAGCCTCCCCCCACCACACGCCGCGATACTTCCGTCGGTACGCTCGCGGGTGACAAGGCAACGTCGTCACAACCAACCCCGAATAGAAGCGCGGTTTAGCCATCGTCAGGGGCGAATCCGAATGTGATCCTTTGGACCAAGGTGGATATGCGGCCACCGCACTGTCTCTCGTCCGAAGTGAGGTGGGTCCTCTCTGAACGGGACGCCATACTCCTCAGCCCACTCTTTCAGGATCTCCACTTCTTCACGTTCCAACGGGCGGGTTTTGCTTCGTTTCTTGAGCTCCTCTGCCAGGTCAATTAGTGCCGCCTGGTTAGGATCGAATCGCTTACCGCACGCATTATGTACCCAAACCGCCTCGCCACCTGCAAGAACGAAGTACGTGTGAGTACCGGAGACCTCGAAGTTGTACACCTGCGCGCCGGCGGTTGTGACTACCGAAACGACCCGCAGAGTGCCGTCCGGTGTTGCAACGTTGTCCGCTGGCGTGAGACGGCTCGCAGGCGTCCAGCCCACGCCTTCCACCCAGAACGGGTGCTCGGCCGTCGTTACGACTTCACCGCCGTTATCGAAGCGAACTGTAGTCGTTTGGCTCACCGAACGCGAGAAGGTTTGGGAGACGGGGCGCGCAACCGTGCCGACGCAGCCCTCACAGCGTGAAAGAACCCAGTCACCGTCCTTGACCTCCTCGATCGGCTTCGTCGTGCCGTCCGCCATCATGACTCGTGTGCCGGCGACAAAACAGGCCGCTTCGGCAACTTCATCCGCCACTCCGGCAACGCCACGGGTCGCCCGCGCAGCAGTGGCCGCATTGGCTACGTCAATGGCGACAGCGTTCGCAATCCCGATCCCAACGCCCACCTTGTAGGCGCCAGAATTGAAGTCCACATAGTCGTTCGTCCCCATCCACTCGCGCAGCACGAACGTGAGGCCGCCCGAAACTCCATCTCCCCAGCCAATCGCGAGGTCATAGCTTCCGTCCAGCGCGCGCTGCCACCACGGTGTCGCGTCAAAAGCCTCGGTCGGTTTTCCGCCGAGATATGGAATTGCAAGCTCGGCAATTTCAGGCCCGTAAAACGCGCGTCCGCCGCCGGGAGCGCCTGCGCCAGCGCCGCCGCTTGCGCCCGATCGGCTCGGTGGATTCAGGGAGCGCCCTGTCGAAGGGTCATATTGGACCGATCCCGACACGATAAAGCCAGAATCGGTGTCCGTTTCAAAAAGCCATGCGCCGAAGAATCGGAACGGGCTCTCCGTAGAAGACGAACCCGAAGTCGGGTTCCCAAAGGCATCCCAGGAAAATGTAGCCACCGGAGATCCCGCGGAGTCGGTCTCGGCCCGCTTTTCGCCGTGCGCGCCGAAATGATAGAAGCGCGTCACGCCGTTTCTGCGTTCGGAGATGGAGGGGGTGTAGACTGCTGCGGAGTCGTCCACGACGTCGCCCCGTGGGGTTGCCGCCGTCCGGAGATAAGTGTGTGTTCCCGATGAGTCGTATTTTCCTACGCGGGCGCCAGCGCCATTGTATGTGAACGTGTTGATGCTCTGATCGGGATACGTGATCTGAACCAAACGGTCAGCGTAGTCCCAGCTATACGACGTCGTCCCGCCCGAGTCGGTGATCCCCGTCGTCCGTCCCGCCATGTCGTAGGTGAACGACTTCACCACGATCCCGTTCACCTTGATGTTCAGAAGCTTGTCCGCATCGTCGTAGGTGTAGACCTCCGTAACGCCGTTCACCGTCCGAGTCAGACGGTTCCCGTTCTTGTCGTACGTGTACGACGCCGAGTAGCCAGGGCGGGATTCCGAGATCAGCTGACCGATGTCG
>RFHN01000301.1 GCA_003695835.1 Armatimonadota bacterium | reverse complement strand
GATTGATGCGGTGCTCAACAACGACACCGTCGGGTCTTCGTCCAACAAGAACGGGCAATCGGATCCGACACGCGTTCGGGTGTTTAGCGAAGAGAGCGAAGAGCACCAGAGCCGCGAGTTGGCTCGGTTTATAGAGTGGATTACTCGGGAGAAGGTGCCTCACAGCGGAGTCCGGCTCGGGCCGATGGATACCCGGGAAACGTCAGACTGGTTCGGAATCAAACTCGTCTTCCGGCGCGATCGCTTCGGTCGCGGCGGAGACCACACTCCGTTCGCGAACGCGGGCTTTGCTGCCGTTCGCTTCATCGAAGTCTATGAGGAATACACGCGGCAACACACGGAAGAGGATCTGCCCGAGCACATGGACTTCGAGTACCTCGCCAACGTAACGCGGATGAACCTGGTTGCGATGGCGGCCCTCGCCAACGCGGGCCCGCAACCCCGAAACGTGCGGATTGATCGCCGTCAGGGACACGACACGCACCTCACGTGGGAGGGCGACGAGGGCGTGCCCTATGTCGTCTACTGGCGCGAGACCACCAGCCCCGTCTGGCAGGGAGCGTTCGAAGTCGGCGCCGTTTCGGAATACACGGTCAAGAAGATCAACAAGGACGACTACTTGTTCGCGGTGGGAGCGGTGGGCGGTATTCCCGTGCCCGCCCAGTAAAACTTCGAACTTTCAAGCGGAGTGCCTTCGTCCATTGGTTGGACCGGGGCCGTCGGACGACGGCGTCCGCTTGCCGAGCACCTGTTTACTGCTGGAACGATTCGGGCCGAGGGTTTATAGCCCTCGGCGCCTCGGTCCGCCACCCGACCTGTTTCCTGTATAATAGAAGCGTGAAGTTTCGGCATTTGCCGACTCCCGCTCGGGAGCCCACGGCTTGTGGCGAGTTTCTCGGACACTTGGCCGTCGGGATCGGCTTGGCCGACCTGCTCGTTACCGGGCTTGCGTACCTGGTCGTGGAGTCGTGGATTCCGGGGAACCTGTTTCTCCTTCTGTCGGTGCCGTATCTCCAGCTGTGCGGCATTCTGCTTCTACCCTTCCTGTACCTGTTCAGCCTAGCGGCGGATTGGCTCGGCGCTACAGGCCTTTCTCGGATCGGTTGGTGGCTTTTCTGGCCGTGCCTCGGCCTGGTGGTTGCCACTCCCACGATCACCGTCTGTTTCGGGTAGCGAGTCAGCGGAGCCGGGCGTCCGCAAGGGACAAAAGCGCCCGAACCACGTTCGGATCAAACTGCGACCCAGACCCCGCTTCGATCTCTCTCAGCGCCTGCTCCGGCTTCCAGGCCGGTTTGTAGGAACGGTCGGACGTGAGCGCGTCGAAGACATCGGCCACGGCGGCGACTCGACTCTCGATGGGAATCTGCTCCCCCGACAGACCGTCCGGATACCCGCTTCCATCCCACCGCTCGTGATGGGACCGCGCAACCACGCCGCTCCGGCGCACTAACTCGTTCTCGGAACCCTCCAACCACGCGGCGCCAAACTCTGTGTGCCGCTGCACGATAGCGTACTCCTCTGAAGTCAACTTCGAAGGCTTGCTCAGCAGACTGGAGGGGATCCGAGCCTTGCCCAGGTCGTGGAGCAGGGAAGAGGCTGAGACCAGATCCGCCTCCCGCTCCTCCATGCCCAGTTTCAGGGCAAGCGCCCGGCTCAGCGCGGCGACGCGGAGAGGGTGTCCTCCCGTGCGGTCCTCGACCGATTCGGCAGCCGCGGCCAGCCTTCTCATGGTTTGAAGAGCGCGACCGTTCGAACCGGCGCTGGAGACTGCCTCCTCGAGAAGCCCTGCCGTCCGCCGAAGTGTCCGGAGCCTGGAGACGACTCGAACGCCCAAGTCGTCGAGCAGGAAGACCTCGTCGGCATCGGGTAGCTCGTCGGTAGGTTCCGGCAGTAAGGCGACCAGCGGAAAAAAGCGGTCACGGCCCCGGCGGTCAATCACTTGGGGTTCGCCGTTCGGAATGTACAGCACCCAGTTCGGCGAATGCTCGATCGCCTCCTTGACAGTAGGGAAGAGCGCGATCGAGGCGCGAAGGGATTGCGCCACCCTTCTGAGGCGCGCGTGGACGTCAGCCGTCCCGCCGACGACCGCTATTGTCGCTGGTTCGTGTCCCCTCCGCATGCCGCTTCGGTCCGCCCGACCTGAAATCCTACCCCAGAACCGGGAATCTTTCGAAGGCGGAAAGGGGTAAAAGAGGGCAGACCGGCCCTCAATGGGCCGGCGCCTTCATCTGTGAGGGGGACATGCACGAAATGAACAAAGGAATCTGGAGTTATTCGAAGTGGGCTGCCGTCTTTGCGATGGCGGCTCTCGTTTTTGTACAGGCGGTAGCGCAGCCTTCGCTCGACCAAGTCGTGCGAGGACTGCGGTTTCGCTCGATCGGTCCCGCTGTGATGAGCGGACGAATCAGCGACATTGATGTGGACCCGCGGAACACGGCCGTCATTTACGTGGCGACTGCGTCGGGAGGGGTCTGGAAGTCCACGAACGGTGGCGTTTCCTGGAGGCCCATTACCGATGAGCTGGACGCCGCCTCGATGGGCGACGTAACCGTTTCGGCCGCAAACCCTGATATCGTTTGGGTGGGCTCCGGCGAGCCGAACAACCGAAACTCGGTTGCTTGGGGAAGGGGAGTCTACGTCTCGAAGGACGGGGGCCAGACATGGCAACACGTAGGTCTCGCCGAAACTCAGCAGATTGCACGGATCGTCACCCATCCGAAGGACCCCAACGTAGCCTGGGTGGCTGCAATCGGGCCGCTCTGGAACGCCAGCGAGCATCGGGGCGTCTACAAGACGACCGATGGCGGCAAGACGTGGCGGAAAGTCCTTTACACCGACGAGAACACCGGCGCGAGCGACATCGTCATCGATCCGTCGAACCCGAACGTTCTCTACGCGGGGATGTACGAGCGCCGACGCTATCCCTGGACGTTTCGAAGCGGAGGCCCAAACGGTGGCGTCTTCAAGAGCACAAACGGCGGCCAGACCTGGACGAAGCTGACGAACGGCCTGCCCAAAGGTCAAACAGGGAAGATCGGCTTGACGATCTACCCAAAGAACCCGAAGATCGTTTACGCCATCATTGAGGCCGAAGGGCGGGGTACCGACGAGGATCAAAACGGCGTCTACCGAACCGAGGACGGCGGCACATCCTGGAAGCGGATGGGCACCTTCAACACCCGCCCGTTCTACTAT
>RFHN01000300.1 GCA_003695835.1 Armatimonadota bacterium | reverse complement strand
TTGACCAGCTGCGCGATGACCGGTCGAGCGACCCAATGAGCGTAGAACGCTTCAGAGACGACGGCAGCCACCCACGCGCAACCACCGAGCCAAATGCCGTTCAAACTCGTGAACTGAAAAACGAGGAACGCCGCGACGCCGGCTGCAACCAAACGAACCGCCGTACCGACCCCGACGGCTCGCGTCGCCCCGTGACGGATGAGAATGCCCTGGGTGTACCGGCGCCATCCAATCGCGGCGCTCCAGGGAATCATCAGGATCATGCCGATGCGGGCCCCGTCGGCGACGTCCTTCGGTTGGTTCATCCAAACGCGAACGATGAGGTCGTAAAGAGGTGTCAGGGCGACCGCTGCTGCGACGAAAGTTACGGCGGCGCAAAGGTGTAGAGTGAACCTGCGAAGCTGCCAATAGTGTTGGCGGTTCCTGGCGAGCGTCGTCGAGGTGGAGAGCAAGCCGATAACGGGTGCCTCGATCCAGATGGAGAGCCCGATGACGACGCTGAGCGCGGCGCGCGTTACGTCGGTGGTCTCAGGAAGCCGGTTGACGAACGAATAGATGATCGGGCCTTCGAGGGCCATGAGAAGCCATGAGGCTGCAACCGGCAGGTAGAAGGCAAGGGTCTCTCGGAGCGTCAGGGAGCGCGGCGACTGGGATGCCGCCACGTCGGTGTCTGCTTTTTCCTGCGCCCCGGTCGCCATCGGTTGCGCATTATGACGAGCGCGCGGGACGTAGGAACGCAGAAGGGTTCAACGGCGAGCCCTCTGCATTCCTTGTTCGTACGAGCGCTTATCCGTGCGACTCGTCCTTGTCATCGCCGGGAGGCAACTGTCCTTCAGGACCTTCTTGGCCGGACGGCAGGTTCATCGTCGTCGGCGTTGGTGCAGCCGAACCGCCTGTCTGTGGCTTCTTTGCCATGGCCTTTGCGACCAGGAAGATGACGACAATTCCTGCCACGGCAAGGGCACCGTAGAGAAGGATTGGCGTACCGCGCTTGTCGTTGCCCTCAAGAATTGCCTTTTGCGTCTCTTGCAGTCGGGTCTGGACGGCGGGCGTACCGGGTCGCAGCGCGTCGAGTTGCTTCAGTCGTTCGAGGGCATCGGAGTTCCTACCTTCCTCACGCAGCAGCACGGCCTCACGCCACAGTTGACTGGTTTTGCTCAACTGCGGCGTTACGTTCGCGCGCTGAAGGAACTCCTTCACGACGCTGATCGGAACGATGAAGTTGGCGCCTTCGGCGGCTGCGCCGCTTGACGCATCCTTCAGCCCAAACGTCGAAAGACCAACTACCTTGCCATGTTCATCGAAGACGGGGCCGCCGCTGTTGCCGCCCCGGATGGCGGCGTCAGTCTGGATGACCTCCCATCCTCCTTGCATCTTCTTTCGAGCGCTCGCCAGTCCTTGCGTCAGCGATGGTTCGTTGATGCTGGAAGCATCGAATGCGGCGAAGAAGGTGGCGTCCGCAGGATAACCATAGGGGTACAGAGGTTCGCCGACGTCCACCGTCGTATCGTCTCCGATTTCCAACGTCGGGCAGTCAGTGTCAGAGATCTTGAGGATGGCTACGTCCTTCCCGGGAATGGGTTCTCCGACCGCACTCTCGATGACCTCCGCAGCGACCGGCTTCGTCGCGGAGACAACCCCAGGCACGCTTGCACCGAGATGGACGGCTACGGCCCGCTCCAGATCGGCGATCTGCAGGTGCGTCGCGTAGAAGTTCGCAGCCACCTTTTGAAGCTTCTCGATGTGCTCCGGTTTCGCAGCGCCTCCCAGTTCATTGACGAAGTCCTCCACGTCCTTCTGAATCAATTGCTGAAGCGCATTCTGCGCGAGCGCAGTTCGTAGGTTGTCGGGATCATCTGTTACAACGTGCGCGTTGGTAACAAGGTAGCCATCTGGTGTAACGAAGAATCCAGATCCGATGCCATCAATTTGCGCATTTACGCGGTTCATTGGTGGGGATGGCACGAAGTAGCGGTCGAAGTTTGTGAGCAATTCATTGATGACCGCATCAAGGAGTTCTTCTTGACTCGCCCCCTGCGCTTGCGCCGCAAGCACCTGCTGTTGCAGTTGATTTAACGCCGCCTCGTTCAGAGCGATGCTCGGGACGCTCAGTTGAGCGGTGTACGTCGTTTGAATCAGCACCGTGCCGGGCTTAGCCATTTCTGCGATGACCTTGGGGCCTGGCTTGTCGGGCATCGTGGGCACACCTTGACATCCCGAGAGAACCAAGGTGATCCCAATGGCTGACAGTAGAAACGCTCCTCGCGACATATACGTGAACCTCCTCTCCCCAGACGGGGGCAAAGTAAGATTACCCCACTCTTCAAGAAACAAGCGGGGCATCCGCAAAGACGCCCTCACCCCGTCCAGCGTTGGACGATGGCAGCGGCGCGGTCTATGGCGGCGATCTCTACGGAGTGAAGCCCCGCGAACTCCCGGAGCAGCGCCTGCGTCGAGACGTTGCCCGGAGCGCCCGGGGCGAACGGGCACCCGCCGATGCCGCCGGCCGAAGAGTCAAACCTCCGGATACCCATGTCGTAGGCGACGCGCGCGTTGGCAACAGCTTTCCCATAGGTATCGTGGAAATGCATCGCAACGCGGGATGGCTCTACCACCTCGAGCAACGCGTCCAGCAGCGCCTCGACATCCTCCGTCGTAGCCTTCCCGATTGTGTCGCCGATCGAGATCTCATGGACGCCCAGCTCAAGGAGCTGGAGGAGGACTGGGATGACCTGCGAGGGCGCAATCTTGCCTTCGTACGGGCAGTAGAACGCCGTCGAAACGTATCCCCGAACCGGCACAGTGGACTGCGCCACAACGGGACGAAAGCGCTCGATGGACTCTTCGATCGTCGCCGCGATGTTCTTCTGGTTGAACGTCTCGCTTGCCGCCGTGAAGACGGCGATCTTGTCCACTTGGGCGGCCAGCGCGCGCTCCAGACCTTGCTCGTTCGGAACGAGCGCCGAGTAGACGACGCCCGGCACTCTACGGATCTGAGCGAAAACTTCTGCGGCGTCGGCGAGTTGCGGAACCCACTTCGGCGAGACGAAGGACGAAACCTCGATCTCTTCCAACCCCGATTCGCTCAGGGCGTTGACGAACGCGACCTTCACTTCGGTCGGGATCGTCGCTTGGATCGTCTGCAATCCGTCCCGAGGGCCTACTTCGACGATGTGAACCCGCTCGTCCCCTGGTGTTGCGTGCATCGGCTTATAGGATACCGGTCCCTCTTGCGCAGGGGGCGGCGCTTGCGTCATAATCGGGGCCTAACGCGGGCGTAGCTCAGTTGGTTAGAGCGCCGGCCTGTCACGCCGGAGGCCGCGGGTTCAAGTCCCGTCGTCCGCGCCATAGGCTGCCGCGGTAGCTCAGATGGTAGAGCAACGGACTGAAAATCCGTGGGTCGCCGGTTCGATTCCGGCCTGCGGCACCACCCCCTAACCCCGCAGGCTCTGGAGCAGCGCGTTGGCCTCTCGGGCGAATGTGCCGTTCGGAGCGGCACGAAGGTAGTTCTCCAAGGCGGATACCGCCTCTTCCCGGTGTCCTTGTCTCGCGAGCAGCTGTCCCAAATAGAAATGGCCGCTGACAGGCATGACTTCATCCTTGGCGGCTTCTTGGTACGAGCGGATGGCGGCTTCGTTGTCGCCTAGGGCCACCTGGCAGGCGGCGAGGTTGTACAGATAGAGGCCGCTGCCTGCGGGGTTCAGCTCCAGCGCCATTTGGAAGTAGGGAATCGCTTCGGCGGGTTGACCCATTCGGAACAGGATGGTTCCCACGTTGTTCGGGTAAGCGCCTTCGCGAGGAGAGAGGGTCATGGCCATCTTCGCCGCGAATAGGGCGCCATCGAAATTGCGGCTGCCGACGTAGGCGAGGGCGAGGGAAGCCCAGAGCGGCGCTTGAGCAGTGTCCGCATAAAGCCCGCGCAAAAACTCTTGCTGGGCCGCGTCGTACCGGCCTTGATTCAGCATGTCGGTGCCCATCTGGAACGCCTCTTGGACGATGCGCGTGCGGTCGTCGGCCGCAACGGTCGGGTTCCAGAACAGGGCGACCTTGGTGTCTCCCGAAACGCGCATCTCCGGCAGCTGGATCGTGTAGCGGTCCTTCTTTAGGCTGACCGCGTGAACGCCCTCCGGTACGCCGTTCAGGACGAATTCGCCGGTCTCCGACGTAACGGCTGTGAGCGCGCCAGAGGATGTCTGCACCTCGACGGTAATGCCCGGAACCGGCGCGCCTGCGGGAGTCTTCAGCGTACCGCTGATGCCGGCAAGGGCGATGACTGCAGCTGCGATGAGAACTTCCATGATGCTTCCCCTCCTTTGTATTGTATCCGACGCAACGCCACGGGCGGTTGTTCCACCAAGCAAATCTTCCGTTCATGTCAGAATAGGCGCCGATGACGAACTTTGCCCGCGGCGCCGTCGCGCTGCTCGTCCTGACTCTCAGCCTGGTTCTCGGCGCATGCCAAAAGGTCCAGATCTCCCGGGACGTGGTTCCCGACAAGATTTACGCTCGGGTCATCTCGCTTAGCCCCAGTACGACCGAGCTACTCGGCCTGGTGGACGGAGAGGCGTACCTGATTGGGCGCACATCCCAATGCACGGTTCCTTCTTCCGTGCGCGAGGCCGCGATCGTGGCAAACCCGGAACCCGACTGGGAGGCGATCGCCAACCTCCAACCCGATCTCATCGTTGCGGACCGCGCAGTCTTCAACCCGCAGTGGGAGGCGCAAGCCAAGAAGATCGGCGCGGACGTCTGGGTCGTGGACATTCACTCGCTTGAGGATTGGAAGCGGACGGTCTACCAGTTCGGCACCTTCTTCCTGCGGCAAACGGTGGCGGACAAGCGCGTTCGCGAAGTCGAAGGGCTTGAAAACGGGTGGAGGCTGGATCCTCTGAATCCTAAGCCCAAGGCTCTCGTCGTGATGGGAGCGCAACAGCCGTGGGCTGCGGGCCTGAATACCTTCCAGGCCGACGTCGTTCGCGCATGCGGCGCCGAACCGGTAGGCCCCGACGCTGACAAGTTCGTACAGGTCAGCCCCGAGCAGATTCTCGCATGGAATCCCGACATCATCGTCGTCGCGGGCGACGCGAGCGAGTTCGTGGGTTCTCCCTGGGACGCCACGGCGGCGGGCAAGAGGAATCGGATCATCGGCGTGGACCCGGACGTGCTGCTTCGCGCTGGGGGTAGAGTGAATATCCTCTTGGAAGCGCTCGGCGCGGAGTTTCGCCGAGTGATGAGGGGGGAGGGCTCCGGTTCTTGAGGAAAGATGCGACAACCGTTCTTCTCGCTCGTCTGTTCAATGAGGAAAGGGGACAGGAATGATTCTTTCGCTGGTTAGTCTCATCGTCGGATCGCTCGCCTTGTCTGGGACGAACGGAAACCCCTCTTTGCAAGCCGAAGACGGCTGGGTAGTGCTGGGACAAAAGACGTTCTTCGGGCAGGTGGATTCCGACTCGCGCCAGGTGCCCGAGCAGACCGTTCCTATCCGGTTTCCTGCGTCGAATCTCGCTCCCGTACCGGAAACTCAGCCCTATGTCGAGTGGAACGGTTGGCGCGTCCTGCTCAATCGTTGGGGCAACCCGGAGAGGGTGGTTCTTGGAAACGGCGGATGGGACGAATTCCGTCAGCTGTATGCTCAAGCCCAGGAACGTATCGCCGCGGGACAGGCCAAGCCGTGGAAGGTCAAGGCGGTGCTGTTCCGCCGACTCAATGTTCAGTTCACGGACGCAGACGGAGTGGTGATGCCGCAGCGCACGGTCATGGCGGCTCCGGAAATCGCCTTTGCTTTGGAGACCTTCGCGCGCTTTGAAGCGGTTGTCGAGGCGTTTACGCGTGGCGCGCTGGACGTCCAGATCACCGCCAGCATCGAAGAGGAACCGGTCCGTGGCGAGTATCGAGCGGGTCAGGTGTGGGCGCTCGATCCACGAGACGCAGGCGCCAACTATCTGGTCGGTCGTTTCAACCCGGGCGACTATGACTCGATCTTGTACATGTACGTTCCCGGCCCCATTGACAGTTTCAGTTTCGGCGGAACGGCTGGACGAACCAACAACGCGACGCAGAGCTTCGTCATCGTCTCCAACGGCAGGGAAGGCGGTTTCCGGATCGGACACACGGAGGCGATGGTGCACGAGTGGTACCACCAGATCGAAGACACCTACCGCCGTTGGGGCTACGGTGGCGTCCCGTTCGCCGAACTGCCCTCGCTTCACGGCGGAGAGGCGCACGGATACACCGTGGATCAGGCCGGATACACGGGATGGTTCGCCTGGCTGAGAGACCTTATGACTTTCAGCGTCCGGCCCGGCATGTGGGCGCGGATGAGCAACCGCACTGATCCGGACTTCCAGGCCGCTTTCGAGCAGACGCACCGCTTCGAGGGGCGAACCTACCGCTGGTCGGACGTAGCCGACGATCCGTGGGCGAAGCTTCCGTATCTAACGCCCGAGGATTTGAGCGCGCGCCTCGGGACGGAACTCTCCGTCGAAGCGAGAGGCGCGATGACGCTGTTTCGCGTGGCCGAGGCCGACTCGCCTCTCTTGAAGGACTTCGATGAAGAGGACTACTCGCTCAACAACGAACTGAACTTCGCCCGCGAATCCCTGGCGCGGATTCGCAAGGGCGGCAAAGACCTTTGCTTCGTCCGTTTCGACATGGCGGACTTCGTCCTCGGCTCGCTGCCCGCGGACGTGCTGGGCTACCTGAACGTGGGAGACCACTTCATGGTCGTCTTCGAAGCGAACCTCGGAACGGATACGACCTGCGAACTCAACGCCCTCCGCTTGGGTCAGGGCCCTCAACCCTTTGCGGTAGACGCTCCCGGCGACGTGGTCATCGGGAACTCGTTTGCCGTCCAAGGCATCGCGGGGGCGCGCGTTGTCGTCACCGACCCCGAGGGGCGGCCCGTCAGCAATTGGACATCGGCTGTCAGCTCACCGGGTACCCACTATTTCCGAGCGACGCTCGTCGGTTCGGATGGATCGCGGACGGAGCGCCTGATCGTTCTTCGCTCGCACATGCCGATCGAAGCGAGCGTAGAGATGAGCGGCGGCCCTCGGTTGACCGGTACCGTTGGCGCACTCACGCTCCGCTTGCACAACCCATCGAGTGCGACCGTTACCGCGAATCTGACTTACTCGGTTCCAAGCCGTTTTCGTCTCGTCGGCCCGGCACAGGTCTCGCTCGATCCCTTCGGTTTCGAAACGCACCTGCTCACCTTGGAAGCTCCAGCCGACGCCGCCCCGGGCACCTATGAGATTACGGTAGACGCGAGGACGGAGAATGGCGGAAATGTAGTACGGTACGCCTTCCGCGTGGACAGCGGGCCGGAGCTTGTCTCGAACTCATTCGAATCGGATGTGGGTATGGCGGGTGACGTGCGTCCCGACCAAAACGGCTGGGTGGCGACAATCGTGCCGGGCGGAGCGCGCGGGAACTGCTTGCAGATCACCGACTCGGGCGGCGTCCACTGGGGACGGATTACGTTGTTCGGCAAACACGGCAAAGACGGCAAGACCGATCCGACCTTCGGCGGCTACGACACGCGCGCGTATCCATACCTCGATTTCTACTTCAAGACGACCTCGCAGAGGAACTGCGGCTTGGTCATCACCCTTGATGACGGGAAGCGTTTGGTCGTAATGCTGACCGGGCCGTATCTCGAGCAGTGGGGCGAAGCCACGCAACTCGAGCGGGCGAAGTTCGTTCCCAACGGCACGTGGCAACGCATCGTCGTCCCGTTGGATGCCGAGATTCGGAAAGCGCTGGGCGAAGGAACCTACATCGTCCGCGATATCGCCATCGGAGACACGCGCCAGTTCAGCAGCAACCAGCACCAGGATCTGGATCGTATCACGTATTTCGTTGACGAATTCCGAATCGTTCGCGATGCCCCGACCGACGTGCCCGTGATTCAAGACGACGATGCGGAGATTCGAGGCGGAGGATCCCTCCAGTCGGAAGATCCGCGGAGTCGCGCGCGGGCGGTTGTCGCCGCGACGCCGGAGCAGGCGGGGCAGGTCGTGGCTCTGCTGCAGGACCCGACCCCGCTCGTTCGGCTGAACGCAGCTCGGTACTTCCAGAAAGTCAAGAACGCGGAGGCTGCGCAGGCGCTTCAATCCGGAATCCTCGTTGAGCCAGATCAGGATGTCGCGGTCGCGATGGCCGAGGCGCTGTACTATCAGATTGGCGAAGAATCGTATCCGACCTTCAAGCGATTGGTGCGCCAATCCCGCTTCTACGATGATGCAGCAGCGACGGCAGCGAAGCTTCTGGCGCGAGCGCACCGCGACGATGGGATCGCCGATATCACCGTGTTGTACGCATCGAGGAGCTGGCTTACCCGCCGGGAAGCCGTACGCGCCCTGGCCGACCTAAACACGGAAAACGCTCAACGAGCGATGATGGTGTTTCTGCTCGAAGTGGATCCGATGGTGCGACTGGAGGTCGCGAAACACGCCAACGCAAACGTGGACCCGGTGGATCGCCGGATGGAATGGGGAAGCGTCAACGATCTCTCCGTTGCCGTTCAGGCTTACTGTTTCGCGGCTCTCGCAAAGGCAAACGATCCGGTCGTTCGCTCTCGCGGCTATACCGGCCTTCGGAGCGAGTATGCGGAGGTTCGGCGGATCGTGGCTCAAGAGTTGGGGAACGATCCGCGCGCTGAACACGTCCAGCAGTTGAGGGCGTTGCTGACGGATCCGAACCCGGACGTGCGAGCGGCGGCGTTACAGTCTCTGTTCAAAATGCCGGGGACGAGATCGTTCGACGAACTCACAGGTCTGATGTCAGAACAGTACGAGCAGGTCCTGGAACCCTTGCTGGGTTTTGCGAAAGCGGGCAGAATCGAGCTGCCCCGGGCGATGCTCGATCGTCTTCTGACGCATCGGAGCGAGACAATTCGACGTATGACAAAGGAGCTGATAAACCAATGACTATCGTGTTGGGATCCGACCACGCCGGCTTTGCGCTTCGCCGCATCCTGGCCGCAAGACTGCTCGATGAGGGCCACGCTGTGCGCGAGTACGGCGCGACCGACGAGAGCGCCTACGACTATCCGGATGCAGCCTGCGAAGTCGCCGTTCGAGTACAAAAGGGCGAAGCCGATTTCGGGATCCTCGTCTGTGGGACGGGTATCGGAATGGCGATCACGGCGAACAAGTTTCGCGGTGTCCGGGCGGCAACCTGCTGGTCGGAAGACGCCGCTCGCCTGGCGCGCGAGCACAATCACGCAAACATCCTTTGCATCGGCGCCCGCCTGATTGACCCAGAGCTGGCGATCCAAATCATGGACATCTTTCTGTCCACGCCTCCAAGCGAGGAAGAACGGCACGTCCGTCGCGTTCGAAAGATCAACGAACTGCCGGGCGTCGAAGCAAGCGAAGCGCCCTGCTAATCCAAGTGAACACAAGAAGTAAGCGATTCTGGATGACCTCGGCGCTCGTCGCCTGTGCGGCGGCGGGCGTCCTCGTCGGCAGTCAACTTCGAACGAACTACGAACTGGGCTCT
>RFHN01000299.1 GCA_003695835.1 Armatimonadota bacterium | reverse complement strand
TGTAGAAGCTTACGTTGCCGCTCAGCACGGGAATTCGCAGCGCTTCCGAAGCATCCGCCATGCCGCGGACGGCCTCTCGAAACTGATAGAAGACCTCCGGCCGATTCGGGTCTCCGAAGTTGAGGCAGTCCGTTGCGCCGACCGGTCGCGCTCCGGTGCAGGCCACGTTTCGCGCCGCCTCGACAAGAGCGAGCTGGCCACCGGTGTACGGGTCGGCGTACGTCCATCTCCCGTTTCCATCCGTCTTCATTCCCAAGCGGTAGGGAGCTTCGCGCAGGTGGAGAATCGCGGCGTCCCCAGCGCCCGGAGGGAGTGCGGTCCTCGTTTGAACCGTATAATCATATTGCTCGAATACCCATCGCTTGCTTGCCAACGATGGGGAAGCCAAAAGGCTGAGAAGAGCGCGGCCCAGGTCCTGCGGAGGCTTCACGTTCTCGATCGCGAAGGCCCGCGCTTCTGCGACGTTCTCGGGTTCCCGCGCGGACAGTTCCACCATCGGACACCCATCGGCGATGAACGAAGCTGGCACCTCCGCAACCTTCTCGCCCTTGTGATACACGACCACGTTTCCGGTGTCGGTGACCTTGCCGATCACCGACGCGGGCAGCCCCCATCTGTGGAAGATCTGGATGACCTCCTCTTCGCGGCCGGGCGAAACCACCGCAAGCATTCTTTCCTGGGTTTCGCTCAGCATGATTTCGAACGAATCCATGGTCTCGTCGCGGAGCGGCACTTTGTCCAGGTCAATCTCCATCCCAGTCATGCCGCGCGCGCTCATCTCGCACGTGCTACAGGTCAGCCCGGCGGCGCCCATGTCTTGGATCGCGAGGATCGCGCCGGTTTCGAGCGCTTCGAGTGTCGCCTCGATGAGCAGTTTGCCGGCGAAGGGGTCGCCAATCTGGACGTTGGGACGCTTACTCTCGCTATCTTCGCCGAGTACCTCGCTGGCAAACGAAGCGCCCTGTATGCCGTCCCTCCCCGTTGCGCTGCCCAAATACAGAACGGAAGCCCCCGGATCGTCCGCAACGGCTGTCGCAATGCGATCCATGCGAACCAGGCCTACGCACATGGCGTTGACGAGCGGGCTGCCGGAGTAACGTTCGTGGAACGCCACCTCCCCTGCGACCGTCGGCACGCCGATGCAGTTTCCGTAGCCGCCGATGCCGCGCACGACGCCATCGAAGAGCCGCCGATCCAGCGGATTCTCCGGAGGGCCGAATCGTAAGGAATCGAGGCAGGCGATCGGTCGCGCCCCCATCGTGAGAACGTCTCGGATGATGCCGCCGACACCAGTCGCTGCGCCCTGATACGGCTCCACGGCGCTCGGGTGATTGTGGCTCTCCACCTTGAACGCCACTCCCCATCCCTCGCCGATCTCGACGACGCCCGCGTTCTCGAGCCCCGTGCCTTCTACGCTCTCTCGATACTTCGAAAAATACTTGAGGACGGGACGGCTCGACTTGTAACTGCAGTGCTCGCTCCAAAGTACGCCGAACATGCCGAGCTCGGTTTTCGTCGGCTCTCGCCCCAGTTGGCGCCGAATGACGTCGTACTCGTCGTCCGTAAGCCCCAAGACCCGATGGAAATCCGTACCCGTGGAGTCCGCTGGCATGAAGCGCATTATAGAACGGATGGAAGGCAGGGTTGGTAGAATTCGCGGGATGTTGTGTGAACCCGCTCAACGTGCTATGGACCGGCTGATCCGTGGCAACGATCGCTTTGTATCCGGCACGCCGAAGACCTATGTATATGGCGAGAAAGAACGCGCGACCCTGTGCGAAGAGCAGAAGCCGATCGCCGCAGTGGTCGCCTGCTCCGACAGTCGGGTCGCACCGGAGATCGTTTTCGATCAACCACTCGGCGCGCTCTTCGTCTCGCGGGTTCCCGGAAACGTCGCAGCCGAGAGCACGGTTTGGGCAGTTGACCTCGCGGTGGACGTGTTTGAGGTGCCTCTCGTCGTCGTCATGGGGCACACGGGCTGTTTGGCAGTCGCCTCTTCGATGGACAAGGGCTTTGTGTCGCCGTGGATCCAGCAGCATATCGGCCCCGCGCTCAACGCGGCTCGGAGCAAGCATGGCAACCTCTCTTTGGATCAACTGGTCGAGGAAAACGCTCGGCATGCGGTGCAGAGGCTCCTCCTCATGAGTACGACGCTTCGAAACGCCGTGAAGTCGGAACGAGTGAGCGTCGTGCCGGCGGTATACGACATGGCAACTGGCAAAGTTTCGCTCGCGGAAGAGTAGCCCTATTTGCGTCGGTTGGCGAAGTCTCGCGAGGCGTTCGGATTCCAGCCTGAGAGGACCAGCCCCTCATAGGGGTGCGGACTACTCGGGTCCACGACGTCCTCTCCAGCGTGCATCTGGATGAGCACGGTCTTGCGCGGTTTCTTCGAGCGGTTCTGCGGCGAGCCATGTACCAGTAAGTAACTGAAGAACAGCACGTCTCCCGGCTCCGCCTCGATCACCTGCGCCCCCTCCATCGTGAACTTCGCCATCTCTTCGCTTTCGACCTGTCCGGACGAGTTGGGGATGCGGCCCAACTTGTGGCTGCCTGGGTAGACGCGAAGACATCCCATCTCGTCGGTTGCCTCCGTCAAGAAGAGGACGGCGGCGATCATTGAGTCGTCGCGCGTGGGGAAGTAGCTCCAGTCCTGATGCATCGGAAAGTCCGCACCTTCTTCCGCCGACTTGAGGAAAAGCTTCGTGTGGTGAAGGACGATGTTGTCCCCGAGGATTTGCCTTGCTACCTCGAGGAACGGCTCGTGGAGAAGCGCCCGTAGCCAAAGAGCGGAATACTGTTGGACATTGTGGGTGTGCAACACGGTGGTGCCCGGCGTGGCGCGGGACCAGCGCGCGTTGATCTCTTGAGCGGAGCTAATGAGCTGCGCGACGATCCGGTCAAACTCGAACCGGAGCTGCGTCAGGAAGGGATCCTGATAGAGCCCCCTCGCCAAGTAAAAGCCCTCTTCCCGAAAGGCTTGTCCTGCCTGCCCCGTCATCCTACCGACGTTTATACGAGCGAGAGGGGCGCTCGGTTCCGTTTTCTTACCTGAGACCATAATCCATACATGAAGAACGTTCTTGCTCTATCGCTATCCGTCCTCTCGGTCGTCGCGCTGGGATATCAGGCGCCCAAGCCCAGAATGGAATCGGCGATCGCGTTGGCGGATCGGCTGAAGGCCGAGGTTCCCACCGCGGGAAGCCACCTCTTCGCCGAGGGTGAGCATGCGACAGTCAATCTCATCAACACGAGCGCGGCGGTGCCCAAGCATTACCATGCGAAGCATGACGAGACCGTTGTCGTGCTTCGCGGACGCGGCAAAATGACGCTGGGAGATGAGGAGCGCATGGTGAGCGCTGGCGATGCAATCTTCGTTCCCCAAGGGACCCATCACGCGTTCGAGCCAATCAGCGACGACGTCGTAATCGTTTCGGTGTTTTCACCGAAGTGGGACGGAAAGGACCGGATCATCGTTGGGCGCTAACTGTTTGAAGGTCGCGGTGACGGGCTCCACGGGCTTCCTCGGGTCCGCGCTGTCCAAAGAGCTCGAGCAGCGCGGGCATCAAGTCCTGCCCATCTCACGTTCAGTCTCGTCCGCGTTGGCTTGGTCGGTTGAGGGCGGCTTTGCGAGTGCGGATGCGTTGCATCAGCTCGACGCCGTGATCCACCTGGCTGGAGAACCCGTTACGGGCAGGTGGAATGATGACAAAAAGCGAAGAATGAAGGACAGTCGCGTTCTGTCCACGCGAAGAATGGCTGAGCAGCTTGCCGATTGCGCCTCGCCGAAGAGGTTCGTGGTTGCTTCCGCTGTTGGTTACTACGGGGATCGCGGCGACGAGATCCTCACGGAGGACGCACCCCCGGGGCAAGGATTCCTCGCAGAGTTGGCGGTGGCGTGGGAAGCCGCCGCAGAGCCCGCGAAGCAAGCTGGGCACCGCGTCGTTCACCTTCGGACGGGCATCGTGCTTTCGCCGCAGGGTGGGGCGCTTGCGCAGATGCTGCCGATCTTCCGGCTCGGCTTGGGAGGAAAGCTGGGGAGCGGTCACCAGTACATGCCCTGGATCTCTTTGAGGGATTGGGTGCGGATGACTGCCGAGGCGCTCGAGAACGAGGTGTGGATGGGTCCCTACAACCTCACTGCGCCCAATCCGGTGCGAAACTCCGAATTCACCCGAGCCTTGGCCCAGTCGCTGGGCAGACCGGCGTTCTTGTCGGTGCCCGCGTTTGCGCTCAAGATGCTCTACGGAGAGTTTGCCGAAGAGGGCCTGCTCGCGAGTCAGCGTGTCGTACCCAAAAAAGCGCTCGATCAAGGGTTTACGTTCGAAGACGAAGAGATCTCCGAAGCCTTGCGCCGTATGCGGAAAACCTGAAAAAGGTGGTACCCCGGACGGGATTCGAACCCGCGACCTTCGCCGTGAAAGGGCGATGTCCTAACCGCTAGACGACCGGGGCACGCGACGAAGAGTTTACCCGAGAGCCCTACTTCTTTACAACGCGCCGCGCGGTTACGAAGCGCTTTGAGTAATAGCCGTCTGACAGCGAGTCGATCCTGACTTGACCGCCGCCGCTGCTCGCGTGGATGAACTGGCCGTTCCCAATGTAGATGCCGGCGTGGTTGATCCGCGTGCTTCGGCCCGTTCGGAAGAACACAAGATCGCCCGGTTGGAGCTCGCTCTTATCCACCTTCACGCCCACACTCGCCTGCGCGCTCGAGACGCGGGGAAGAGTGACTCCCTCCACCTTCTTGTAAACGTAATACACGAAGCCCGAGCAGTCGAATCCACGCGTGGTTTCGCCGCCGTAGATGTACCGAACCCCCAAGTATCGCTTCGCCTCAGCCACTACGTCCGCGTAGCGATCCGCTGAGGGAGTCGCCATACCGGGCTTTGCCAGAGACGTGAGACTCGCGTGCACGAATCCCTTTGCGCCGCCGTCAAACTCCACCTTCAACCAGTCTCCGTGGCGCCCGATCAGCTTGGCTTCCACGCCCTTCTTGAGCTCTGCCACGACAGCCTGACGCGTGGAGGGTCCCGCGCGAAGGTTCACGCCGTCCGCAGTGATCGTTACGGTCTTACTGTCGGAGCTCGGCTCAGCGACGGCTGCCACCGCAGGCTGGCTCGCCGCCTGGCCGGAGTTCGTGGAAATCGTCAAAAGGTCCTTGTGAACAAATCCGGTCGTCCCGCCGGGGAACTGCAGCTTCACCCAATCGCCCTCCGTCCGGAGAATCGTTGCCGTTCGCCCTTTGTCCACCCTCGCGACCGCTCGGCTCGTGGCGCTTGGCTTCTCACGGACATTGACATTCGTTTTCGCAATCGTGGCGATCTTGGAGACGTGGGAGGACGCGGCTTGCGTTGCTTGCGGCTGGCTGGCTGCGCCGCCGGAAATCGTCAACATGTCCTTATGCACAAACCCGATCGTTCCGCCAGGGAACTGGAGCTTGACCCACTCGCCTTCCGTGCGGAGAACGGTCGCGGTGCGCCCCTTGTCTACTTTCGTGAGGACCCGACTCGAGGTGCTCGGCTTTTCCCTCACGTTGACGTTCGTCTTAGAAATCGTTGCAACCTTCTGCGTGTTGGACGTTTGGGTCACGGCCGCACGAGCAGGAGAGCTTTGCGGCTTGACGCTCGCAGGCACCCTACCATTCACATAAGAGGACGGATCGGTCGGAAGGCGAAGAACCTGACCGATCTGTAGCTTCGAGGGATCCTTAATGCCGTTCTTCTTAGCGAGAGCGTCTATCTTGCATTGATAGCGCTTCGCAATCTTCTCCAACGTGTCGCCAGGTTTGACTTTGTAGGTCGCTTGCGCCACACCCAGCGAGTAAGCCAGGACCAGCGCAATCAGCAGGCCTAATCTCTTCATATTGTCTTTCGCTCCTCTCCGCCCAGGAACCACCCTGACGGAACAGCCCACCTTACCTCATCCCGCGATCGAAATGCCAGCGTTGAGGCAGAAACTTCGAGTAAATTGCCAACGTTCAGCCTTTTCGCTGCACTTTTCCGTATCGGTGAAGGCGGGGCTCGCCGATGAGACGAGTAACATAGTCGGTCATTCAGCCCACTATGCTCAGCGTCATCATCGTCAATTGGAATACGAAGACGCACCTCGAAAAGTGCCTTTCCTCCCTCCAAAAGTACGCACCGCAAGAAGGGATTGAGGTGATCGTCGTGGACAACGCGAGCCGAGACGGCAGCGCGGAGATGGTCCGGAATTCCTTTCCGGACGTCCGCCTGCTTGCCGAAGCGGAGAATTGGGGATACGCGAAGGGGAACAACCTGGGGCTGAGAGAGGCAACCGGCGACTTCATCCTGTTCCTCAATCCCGACACAGAGTTCGTGGACGAGAGCCTGCAGCGAGCGATCGAAACGCTTCGACAACGGCCGGAGGTAGGCGTGCTTGCCGCCCGACTGTTGAACGAAGACGGCACGACTCAATCCTCTCTGCGAAGCTTCCCGCGTTCCCTTCCCATCCTGTTCGACTGGCTCGGATTGGCGAAGCTGTTCCCGCGGGTCCCCTTCTTCAGTCGCTATCGGTACCGGTTTTACAACTACGACCAGCCGGGCTATGTCGAGCAGCCTATGGGTACGTTCTTGATGACGCGCCGAGAAGTACTGGACCAGGTGGGAGATTGGGACGAATCGTTTCCGATTTTCTTCAATGATGTGGATTGGCTTTGGCGCGTTCACCTTGCGGGATGGAAGGTATATTACGAACCCACGGTGCGAGTCGTGCACCACGGCGGCGCAGGCACCAAGCAGGTTCGCAAAGCCATGATTTGGGAATCGCACCGGAGTCTGCTACGCTACTATGAAAAGTGGTACGTGAAAGGATGGAACCGTCCCCTGTTCGCTCTCTTTCGATGGTTTGTCTTGGGCGCAGCGTTCGTGCGGGCGAGGGGATTTGATGCCGGCTTTCGACGTTAGCGTAACCATTTGTAGCTGGAACACGAAAGAGGATCTTCGGCGCTGCCTCGCTTCCCTGATGGAACAGGAAGGCGTGAACCTGGAAGTCATTGTCGTGGACAATGCGAGCGAGGACGGCAGTCCGGAGATGGTCGAGAGTGAGTTCCCTGAGGCGATTCTGATCCGCAACCAGACCAACGTAGGTTTCGGGGCGGGGCACAACTTGGCGTTTGCACAGGCCTCGGGCGAGGTTCTCATGCCCCTCAATTCGGATGCGATCGTCCACCCGGGGTGCCTGCGGATTCTCGTGGATTTCCTGCGATCCGATCCAACCGTCGGAATCGCCGCGCCCAAGTTGCTCAACCCAGACGGATCTCTCCAATACAGCTGCCGGCGGTTTCCCACACCCGCCGCCGCTGTGTTCCGTAACACGTTCTTGGGCAAGTTGTTTCCCAAAAACCGATTCGCTCGCGAATACCTGATGACCGACTGGGACCACTCGCAACCGCGCGACGTGGACTGGGTGTCGGGAGCAGCCTTCGGGCTTCGCCGATCCGTGTACGAGCAGATTGGAGGGTTCGATGAGCGCTTCTTCATGTATCTCGAAGACGTAGACCTTTGCAAGCGCGTGCACGAAGCGGGATACCGTGTCGTGTATGTTCCCGATGCCGTCGTGACCCATAAGATCGGCGCCAGTACCGACCGCGTCGCGAACCGCATGATCCGGCAGTTCCACCGAAGCATGCTGCTGTATTACAAAAAGCACCACATCTCCAAGATGACTCCGATTGCGCGCCCGTTCGCCACCGCTTTGGGCTGGTTGTTCGTGAATGCCCGCGCTTCGCTGTTCCTCACCAAGAACGCCTTGGACGCACTCCGACGGAGGTTCCGCGGCGGATGAAGCGCCCCCCTCTGTCGGTTGCGCTGGTTCTCGCCGTCCTTGTGATTGCAATCTGGTACGGTGGGAAGGTGCCCATCGGCCTACCGCCTGCGGAGGGCTGGTTCGCGGCATTTCTGCTCGAGCGGTCCCATCCGTGGTTGGCACAGGCCATCCTCGCCCTTCTCATCGCCGTGGTCGGGTTCGTCGTATCGCTGAAGCGGACGGTGCACCTTGCGCCAACCCGAGCGTTGGGGATCTGTTTGCTTGGCGCGTGGGTCTGGATCATCGTCAGCTCGTTCGGATCCAAACATCCCCACGCGTCCTTCGTGGACCTCGCGCGCTGGACGCTGTTGTTTGTCTGGGTACAGGTCTTGCTGTCCAGTTTGGGTAGGGAGCGATATCCGACGTGGGTGTTGAGCGCGTTCGTTGCCGTCGTCTCCTTGGTCGCCCTTTCGGGAGTCCAGGAATATCTCTCTCCTTCTGTTCCGCGGAACTGGCGCATCTTCGCCGGGTGGCATCACCCGAACGCAGCCGCGTCGCTCTTTGCCCTCGCC
>RFHN01000298.1 GCA_003695835.1 Armatimonadota bacterium | reverse complement strand
CTCCTCCTGCTTATAGCCGCGGCGGAGAAGCTCCAGCGTCAGCTCCGGGTACTTGGACACGTCCTCCAGTCCCTCGCACCCGCCGCCACCGTCGAAGTCGCTCCCGATGCCGATATGGTCAATCCCCGCCACGCGTTTGATGTGATCAATGTGGTCGGCGACCTGCTTCACGTTCGCGCGGGGGCGTGGGTTCTGCTTGTCCCATTCCTCCATCTTCTTCGCAATCTGCTCTGCGGGGATCGCCATCCGATCGAGCGACTCTCGGTACGCCTGTCTCTTGCGGTTGTGCTCGACGAGCGCCTGGGACACGTAACTCTCCAGGAACACCACCATCACTACGCCGCCGTTTTCGGGAAGCTTTCGAAGGACCGAATCGGGCACGTTGCGCGGGTGGTCGCAGACGGCCCTCGCTCCGGAATGCGAGAAGATGACGGGCGCCTTCGTTACGGCCAGCGCATCGAGCATCGTTTCCTCGGACACGTGCGAGAGATCCACGAGCATGCCGAGGCGGTTCATCTCCCGTACCACTTGTTCTCCGAATTCCGTCAACCCGCCGTGTTCGGGCGTATCGGTGGCGGAGTCCGCCCACGGCGTATTCCGCGAGTGTGTGAGCGTCATGTATCGCACGCCGAGGTCATAGAACATGCGCAGTGCGGCGAGGGAGCCTGCGATGGAGTGTCCGCCCTCCATCCCCATCATCGAGGCAACCTTGCCCTCGCGGTGGATCCGCACGACATCGTCAGCGGTAAGAGCCAGTTCGAACGAGTCGGGATAGCGCGCGATCATCTGTTTCACAAAATCCACCTGCTCCATCGTGGAGAGCACGGGATTGGGATCGTCCACCGGAACGTAGACCGACCAGAACTGCCCGCCGACTCCACCCTCTTTCAGGCGCGGGATGTCGGTTTGCCCGTCCTCGTGTCGGGCGGCGAGGTCCCATTTCGCGAAGTCGTACTGGGCGCGGCGGCGCATGGCCCAGGGAAGGTCGTTGTGCCCGTCAATGAGCGGATAGAGTCGGTGGAGCGCCTTCGCCTCGGCGAGGGTAGGTTCCTGCCCGAGGGTAGCCGGCGCGAGGGCGAAAACAGCCGAAAGAAGCGCGAGCATGAGGGCATTATAGTCGTCTCCGCCCGGCATCCCGCGCCGACCCCTGGGCGTTGGTGATCGGTGTGGGTGTGGTCCCATACCCCCAGTCGAGGGGGAGGCCGCCCGGCGCCTGTCCGTAGGCTTTGGCGATGACCGGTTGGGTCGGATTGATCGGGTCGAGCCAGATCAACTGGCTGTATGCCGCCGACGACGCGACGGCGACGACGAGAACGCTGAAGTGTTTCCGTAATCTCATGTCCGTCTCCTTCCTTCGACGGCAGCTCTTTGGCTGCTCGGGAATCTTGGACTGCTTTAGCCGTCTGGAGGTTCCACGGGGGGCACACGCAAGATTGCGGGACTTCCGCACGTCGGAGTGCCCTCGACGTATCATAGAGCGGGTGCGCTCACTCCTGGGGATACTCTGGAAAGAGAGGCAGAGACTTCATGAATCGCTCAATCGTATCGAGGATGTTGACCTTTTTGGCCGGAGCCGCCGTCGCTACCAGCCTTGCGTTCGGTCAAAGCCGTCCGCTTTTCGAAGCTGCCTGGAGGGCGTATGACGTCGGCGACTTTCCGACGTTTGCGCCCGTGGCAGCCGATTACGGGGACTTGGACGGCGACGGCGACTTGGATGCTGTCGTAGCGCGCGAGTACTGGTGGTCGCCGGGCATTTCCGTGCTGCTCAATCGGGGCGACGGCTCATTCGAGCAGGAAGTGCTGTACAACGTGAGCCAGCAGATGGATCTGGGAGACGTTGCCGTTCGAGACTTTGACCTGGATGGCGATCTGGATGCCCTCGCAACGGTTACCGGCCAGTCGGGCAGCAACTCACAGGTGGCGCTCTGGCGCAACAACGGGGACGGCTCATTCTCTTCAGCGCAGCTCTTCCCGGCGGGGCCCGGTCCGACGGGGATGACGACGGCAGACTTCAATGGCGATGGTTTCGTGGACGTTTTGGTCGCAAACTCAGGTTCGAACTCGACCGTGGCACTCTTGCTGCACAATGGCCAGTCGGGGGCACAGGCAGGCTTTCTCGCTCCCCAGCGAACCACCGTAGGCACGAATTGTAACCGAGTGGCGGCGGCGGATCTGGATGGGGACGGCGACGTGGATGCTGTGGTCGGCCGTGCAACGATTACGGGTGGGCCGGACGGGATTAACGTACTGATTAACGACGGGACCGGTTCGTTTTCGCTCGGGCAATCGTTCACTTCTGTACCGGGTGCAAGCAGAAACAGCTTTGCCGTCGTCCTCGCGGACATCAACGGTGACGGTTCGCCAGATCTCGTCTCCGGCGGGGCGACGGGAGTCGGTCAGGTCGCGATTCGGTTGAACAACTCCGGCACGTTCGGGAATCCCACCGTCTACAGCTTGACGGAGTGGTCCTTCACTCCTTGGGATATCGTGGTTGCCGACTTCACGCAAGACGGCTGGCTGGACATTGCTGCAGTCACTCCGAGCGGTCGCTTCATTGACGGCTTCAACCTGCTCGTCAACAATGGGGCGGGCGGATACGGGGCGGCGATCTACCGCCACTCCGCGAAGTGGCCGTACTCGGGCGATGCGAGGGACATAGACGCCGACGGGGACCTCGATCTGATTCTGGTGGCGAATGACTCGTCGGTCCTCGCTGTTCACGAGAACCGTGGCGGTCAGTTTCCATCCCTACCGAGCTACTTCGAGACGGATACGTTGGCTCGCGTCCACTTGGCTGACTTGGATCGAGATGGAGACTTGGACGTTGTCGCAGCCGGCGCGTCTGGGGGTCGCATTCTTCGCAATCAGGGAAGCGGGAGCTTCACCACACAAACGTTTGCGACGCCTTGGACAGTGACCGACATGCAACTGGGTGATATGAACGGGGATGGAGCCGTGGACATCGTCTTGCGATACTACGACTTCGCCGTCCTGCTCAATGACGGGTCCGGAGGCTTCGGCGCCCCGGTTGTCACGCGAACCGGTTCGTCGAGACCGGGCGAAGTAGGTCTCTTCGACCTGGATTCAGACGGCGATTTGGACGTCGTGGCCACGGACCCAGGCCCGTTGTCCCGCGTCTACCTCTTCCGAAACTTAGGCAACGGTACTTCGTTCGCTTCCGAGGGATACATTGCCGACGCAGACGGAATTCCTTTCGGAGTGGACGGCGCCGACGTGGACGAAGACGGCGACGTTGACCTGATGTTCAGCAACGCCCTCGGGATGGCGCTGTACTACGGGAACAATGATTTTACGTTCAGCCCGCCAGAACCGACAGGCATCCAGGGCTATCCGTTTCGCTTCGGCGACGTAAACGGCGATGGGCACACGGACATCGTATATCAACAGCCGCAGGAATCTTTTGGCACGGTCTTCGTCGGTACGATGCTCGGTTTTGGAGACGGCGGGTTCGATCGTCCTATCATCACTGCTGGCCCAAACGGTCGTGAAGGCTCATTCCGCATCACTAGCGACCTGGATGTGTACGATGTGGATCTCGATGGAGTCCAAGACGTCATCTTGACGAACAATGCGCCGAACGACTTGTCCGTGTTCTTGGGTATGGGGGACGGGAGTCTTCTCGCCCAAGATCGGTACGGAGCCGCCTACGCAGCATCGAGCTCGGCGTTCGGAGATCTGAATGGAGACGGCCTAACGGATGCGGCGGTAGTTACGCGAGATGGCGTGGTTCTGTTGTATGGTGTGCAGACGTCCTCCATCGTTACTCCTACCCAGTTCACAGTCACACGGGGCGCTCAGACCAGCGGCGGCTTGACGGATCTCTTCTTCAGCGACGATTCGTATCTGAATGTCGAAGCGCGCCGCCCGACGGAGGTAGCGGCTGCTTCGGTGGAGATCGAGGTGGAAGGGGTTTCCCCGACGGAAAATCCTTCGACGCTGAAGTTCGTGTTGGAAGCGGGTCAGTCTGGGACTCCGGTTCTTCAGCGCATCGAGCTGT
>RFHN01000297.1 GCA_003695835.1 Armatimonadota bacterium | reverse complement strand
TGGGAACAGGTCCGGTAAGAGCAGCTCCCAGGAGAAGGGAGACCCTGTGGAGCGGCTGCTGCTCTCACTTGGGCGCCGAGGCGTCAACGTTGACGACGAGCTCGTGGACTTGAACAAGCTTGTCGGTCTCAAGGGTGAGCCGGAGCGGGCCAAGCAGCTGTACGCCGACACCAAGGCGAGACTGGAAGCGAAGCTAAGACTGGCCGAGGACGCACCGCGTACCGCGCCAGACAACAAGCTCATTGCGCGAATTCTGGCAGGCGGCGTGCGTATCCTCGCGGTCACTGCGCATCCGGATGACGAAAACATGATGAGTGGATTGCTCGCCTTTGCGCGAGATCAGGGCGCGCCGGTGCTGTTGCTTTGCCTCACGCGTGGGGAGGCAGGCGAAACGGCGTACGCAGGCGAGTCACCGGGCGAAGCGCTGGGACGCAAGCGCAGCGAGGAACTGCGCGCTGCAGCGGAAGCGCTCGGCATTGACTATAAGATCGCTGGATTCGTCAATGGCGCGTTCAAGGAGAAGTACCCGGGGAAGAAGTTTTGGCTTCCTGGCGAGGTGATTGCCGCCTGGGGAGGCTCGCGCGATCCAGAGACAGTCGTAGCGGCTGAAGCCGAAGCGTTTCGGCCGAACATCGTTGTGACGATCGAGCCGAACTGGGGGTGGACGGGAAATCCGGAGCATCGCGCGGCCGCTGAACTTGCGAAGAAGGCTGCGGCGCGTGTCGGCGCAGAGGTCGTCTATGCCGTTACACCCGATGCCGTGTTTACGGACGAATTCGATACCGCGAAGCGGTCATCCACGAAGCGGGGCCAAACCTATTGGGAGGTGAAGGTCTCCGCTGCGCGGCAGCACGCTTCGCAGTACAAACTGCCTCCGGACGCCGAAAAACACCCCGAGCAGTTCCCCGACCTAAGCGTCGAGCATTTCCAAGCGCAGGCTAAGGTGAGGTTGTGGTAAGAAGGGGCGGTTGTGAGGTTTTTCCGCCCGGCCCCAAGGAGCCCCTTGCACTCCTCCGAGGGTGAGGCTGCCGCCGCATCGCCCGATGAGGCGGCGGCGCAGCCGGCCACACGGTCTGACCACTGGATCGTGTGGGACTTGGCTTGGCCTGTCATCGCCCTCAACTCGCTTCAGGTCGTCAACAGTCTCTTGGACAGCAAGTTCGTGGGCTCGCTCGGGCCTGCCTCGCTCACGGCGTCGGGCGCGGCGCTCAATATCAACTTCCTCTTCTTCAGCATCGCTTTTGCGCTCGGGACGGGCGCGACGGCGTTGGTGAGTCGCTTCTTCGGCGCAAACGACAAGGACCAGATGATCAAGGCGAGCCGGCAAGCCGTTTCGCTTTCGATTGCCCTGGGCGCTGTCGCCGCCGCGATCGCCGTGGTGCTGACTCCGCTCGCGGCGCGGATTCTGGTCGAGCCTGGCGGACCGGCGTATCGCGAGATGCTGCGCTACATCTATCCGATCATCGTCGGGATGCCGGCGGTCTTTGTGTTCAGCACGGTTGCAGCGAGCCTGCGCGCGATTGGGGACACGCGCACGCCGATGGTCGTCTCGGGGTTCCAGATCCTGCTGCACATCCTTTTGAACTATCTGCTCATGTTTCCGACGCGCAACGTAACGGCGTTCGGCTCCGAGTGGACGATTCCCGGGGCGGGGATGGGGATCGCTGGCGCGGGTACGGCGTTCTCGATTAGCGCTTGGTTCGCCGCCCTGGTTTACCTGCCCGTCGCAAGCCGCACGGTGTTGGGGCCGGTCTGGAAGGTCGAGTGGATAGACCGGGTCTGGGCTTGGCGGTTGATTCGCATTTCGGTCCCGGCTTCCATCTCTTCGTTGATTCGGGTTACGAGTCTCTTCGCCTTCTCGGCTGCGCTCAAGTACACGTTGGAGGGCGAGTCGGCTCTCGGCGCCATGCGCGTGGGCTTCTCGATGGAAGGGATCGCGTTCATGCCCGCGTTTGGGTACATGATCGCTGCGTCTGCGCTGGTAGGCCAGAGCCTCGGCGCGAGGAAGCCGGAACGAGCGGAGCGGCTCGCCGTTTGCGCGACGCTCCAAGCCACTGCCTTCGCTGTCGTCGTTTCGATACTTTTCCTCGTGTACGCGCCGCAAATGGCGCGCTGGTTCGTCGAGGATCCGACCCAAATGGCGACGGCCACCTCGTTCCTCCGCATCATTGCCCTGACCGAGCCGATGTTTGCCATCGCTCTCGTATTGACGGGCGCGCACCAGGGTGCCGGGGACACGGTTCGCCCGATGTGGGTGGCGCTGATCACGTCCTGGTTCCTGCGGGTGCCGGCTGTCTGGATCTTCGCCGTCGCGCTGCGCTTGAATGCGGATGGGGCCTGGTGGGTCATGTCGTTGACACAAGCGGTACACGGAGCCGCGATGATCTGGTTGTTCCGCTCGGGCAGGTGGAAGGAAAAAGAGGTCTGATCGCCCGCCGTATGATCTCCGTCATAGTCGGCAACTGTACGAAAAGGTAAAGATAGGGCGTGCAAAGCGTTCGAACGGCAGATCGCGCCCCAGACGTCACTCAGAACGGCCGCAGCCTCGACGAGCCGGCCCTGACATTCATCTACCGGCCCTTCTTCCTGTCGGGTTTGGCTGCAGTCCTGACGGCGGGATGCTTGTTGGGTGCGGTTGCGCTGCTTGGAATTGCGGCGAATCGGTCCTACACGTCCGAGGGTTGGTTGCCGTACATCCTGGCTCACGCGAACTCGCAGCTCTTCGGCTGGGTGGGGTTCTTCGTGATGGGGTTTGCCTTGCAGCAACACAAGCCGTCCGTCCGGTGGCTCACTCTCTTTTATCGTTTGGCGTACACGTCGCTCGCGCTGGTGGCGATCGGGATCGTGTTACGTTTCTTTGCAGAGGCGCTCATTGCCGAGAACCCGGAGGTCTGGATGCCTGTGGGCATTCTTTCGGCCGTGTGCCAGGCGATCGGCGTGACTCTCTTCATCACAAACATCGTCGTTACGCGCCACCGCACCGGCAAGGGACTTACGTGGCAGACCCTGCTCGTGTTTACTTCGCTCTTGTGGTTTGTGCTCGTTGCTTGGGTCGAACCGATCTACTTCGCTTGGTCTCATCAAAGCGGGACGGCTGGCACTCTCTTCGTCGCTCAGTACTTTCCGCCGTACCGCGAGGCTCAGTTCCTTGGCTTCGTGACGATGATGATCTTCGGGGTTGCGCTCGCGAAGATGCATGAATGTTTTGGCGCCAAGGAACCGTCCCGGACGTTGGGTCTTTGGGGGTACGGGCTGTGGCAGGCGGGGTTGCTGGTTCGGATGATCGGTTGGGTCAACCAGTTTCAAGACGGTTTCGAGGGCATGTGGCGGACGTTGTATCAAGCGTCGGGTGTGGCTCTGTTTGCTGGGGCGGCGCTTCTCGTTCTTGCGACGCGAATGTTCGAGTCGGTGCATCCCAGCTTCCCATCGCAGAAGTTCATCCGAGGGGCGTTTGCCTGGCTCTGCGTCGCGGGGGCGCTGCTGGTGCTGGAGCCTTTCCACCTTCGGGCGATCGGCGAGCCGTTCTCTCATGCGCTCACGGGTGCGATTCGGCACGCGGTTACCGTCGGTTTCATCAGTCAGATGATCGTCGGGGTGGGCATGCACGTCGTCGCCCGAATGAACGACTTGCCGCCGGAGCGCGAATCGGCGTTGTGGGTTACGTTTGTGTTGCTCAATGTCGGGAATGCGGCGCGCGTGTTCTTCGAAATCGCCACCGACTACACAGCGGCTGCCTTCCTTCCGATGGGTGTGACCGGCGTTCTGGAGCTGATCGCGCTCGCTTGGTGGGGCGCTTACCTCGTCCGAGTCATGGTGCCCCGGTTCGCGCCTTCGTTTGGATAGATCCGCAGGCCGCCAACCTCGCGGACGGTTATACTATGGCGCGCATATGACCCAGCCCGAAGCCGCCGAGAGAAAGTGGGCGACCGTCGAGGTATTGCAACAGCACGACCTCGCGGAGCTGATCCAAAAAAAGAACCTCCGCGCGCTGAAGGAGGAGCTTCAGGGCATGAGCGCGGGCGAGATCGCCGAGCTCGCCGACGAACTGGAGAACGACAAGGCGATCTTCATCCTTCGTCTGCTGCCGCAGGAAAAGGCCAGCGACGTCTTTTCGGAGCTCGAGCCGGACCACCGGGATCGGCTGTTACAACAGCTCACCGACGAAAGGCTGGCAGAGCTCTTCAACAGCATGGCTCCGGACGATCGCACGCGCGTCCTTGAGGACTTGCCGGGCACGGTCACCCAGCGTCTAATCAATCTTCTGTCGCCAGAGGAGCGTCGGATCGCGCTGCAGTTGCTCGGTTATCCCGAAAACTCGGTCGGGCGCTTGATGACGCCGGAATACATCATGGTGCGCCCCGAGTGGACGGTCGAGCGGGCGTTGCGTCAGGTTCGGGAGTACTACGTGAAGGCGGAGACTGCCAACGTCTTGTACGTGGTGGATCGGCGCGGAAAGCTGATTGGCGATCTGCTGCTCGCTGAGCTGGTCATCGCCGAGCCGGACACCGTCGTGGAGACGCTCATGGGCGAGCGGCCGGTGGTTGCTTTGCCCGTGGACATGGATCAAGAGGAGGCTGTGGAGGTCTTCCAAAAACACGTACGCGTGGCTTTGCCCGTAGTGGACAAGGAGGGGGTTCTTCTGGGCATCGTGACGCTCGACGACGTCTTGGACGTGGCCGAAGAGGAAGCGACGGAAGACTTCCAGAAGGCGGGCGGCGTGGAAGCCTTGGAGGAGCCGTACCTGGCGGTGCCGTTTTGGACGCTCGTTCGGAAGCGCGCGCCGTGGTTGGTCATTCTGTTCTTCTCGGAGATGCTGACGACTTCTGCCATGGGGCGCTTTGAGGAGGAGATCCAACGTGCAGTGATCCTGTCTCTGTTCGTTCCGTTGATTATCAGTTCCGGCGGAAACAGCGGGTCGCAAGCCTCAACGTTGATCATCCGCGCGCTCGCGGTCAAGGACGTAGCACTATCGGACTGGTGGCGGGTCATGAAACGTGAACTTCTCGCAGGATTAATGCTGGGCGTAATCCTGGGAGGAATCGGTGCGATTCGAATCGCTCTCGGCGGTGCGTTCACCGATGCGTACGGAGACTATTGGCCGTGGTTTGCCGGCGTTATCTTCCTGTCCTTGATGGGTGTCGTTCTGTGGGGCACGTTCACCGGCTCCATGTTGCCGCTTCTGCTCAAGCGGGTCGGGCTTGACCCGGCGACCTCATCCGCGCCATTCGTCGCCACGCTCGTGGACGTCACGGGAATCGTTATTTACTTCGAAGTCGCGGCGTTCCTGCTGAGCGGCAAACTGCTTTAGCCGGTCTCATCCGACGCCCCTCCAGCCCAGTCGGAAGGAACGAAGAGGGACTGGTACCTGCGTATCGCGTAGCGATCGGTCATTCCTGAGATATAGTCTACTGTGCCTTCCAGACCCCGGTAGGGAGAGGGCAGGGTATCCGGATTCTGGATATAGTGCTGGAAGAGGCTCCGGACCACGTGTTGGGCCTTTGCGACGTCCGGCAACTTTCGCGCATAATCGTAGTACAGATGCTCGAAGAGGTAGTCCTTCATGAGATCGAGGGCTTGGCGCATGGAGTCCGACAGCTGAATCACCGGCTTGCCTTCGCTTGACTCGATTAGGTCGGAGACCATCGCGCCGATTCTCTCGCCGTGCCGCCCTCCGAGAGTGCGGATCTCTTTCGGGAGTTCATCCCACCGCAGCCAACCCGCTCGCAGGCCGTCATCGAGATCGTGGTTCAGGTAGGCGATTCGATCCGAGAAGCGAACGACTGCGGCTTCGAGCGATCCCGGCGAGGTCGCTTCGATCTGTTCGTCGAGGTCCCGGTCGCCCTTGCTGTGCCCGCTGATCCCTGCAAGGGTTTCGCGCGTCAGGTTGAGCCCTTTGCCATCGTTTTCGAGAACGGTCAAGACGCGGACGCTCTGTTCGTAGTGGCGGAAGCGGGCACCGGGTTGGATCTCTTGCATCGCTTCATCGAGCGCGGATTCTCCGGCGTGTCCGAAGGGCGTGTGGCCGACATCGTGTCCGAGCGCAATCGCTTCTGTGAGGTCCTCGTTGAGTCTGAGGGCGCGGGAGACGGTTCGCGCAATCTGCGCGACCTCGAGAGTGTGGGTGAGCCTCGTGCGATAGTGGTCGCCTTGTGGGGAGATGAAGACTTGGGTCTTGTGTTTCAGCCTGCGAAACGACTTGCTGTGGAGGATTCGGTCGCGGTCTCGTTGAAACACGGTGCGGACCGGGTCTTGCGGTTCCTCTCGGATGCGGCCGCGACTCTCCGCCGCCTTCGCGGCGTAGGGCGCGAGCCATTCTCGCTCGGCCGCTTCAATCCGCTCGCGAATGGGATGGCTGACTTTGTGCATGGGTTACCCCGTTTCCCAAGACTTCGCGGTAAACGTCGAGCACCGCCTCGCAGTAGTCTTCGACCGTCCAGCGCTTGACGGACCGCCGGGCCCCCTCGGATAGGCGACCCAAGAGCGCCGGATTGCCGATGACGTCGAGTACCGTCTCGCTGAATTGTTTCGGGCTATTGCCCACCAGGTATCCGTTGACGTCGGGTTCGATGTTCTCTCCGGCTCCCCCTCCGTCCACGGCCACGGCAGGAAGACCGTAGGACATCGCCTCTCCAATCACCAGACCCTGAGTCTCCGTCATGCTGCTGAACACAAAGAGATCCGCAGCAATGTAATAGAGATCCACTTCCTTCCGCGGCACCGCGCCGACGAATCGCACTCGGTCTCCCACTCCGATCTTTCGCGCATACTCTTGGAGCGGTTTTCGGGCCGGGCCGTCGCCCACCAGCCAGAGGCGGACGTCTTGTCGCTCTTTCTGGATCAGCGCGACTGCCTCCAGCAACAGTCCGATGTTCTTCTCGGGAGCGATTCTGCCGACGTAGAGCAAGATCTTCTCGTGGTCTCGAATTCCCAGTTGGTCTCGCGCCTGATCTCGCGTCAACGATCTCGGTTTCGGCGTGCCCGTGGGGATGACGGAGATCGGGGATCGGACGCCGTGTCGTTGGAGAGAGCGCATCGCCGCTTCGCTTGGCGCGATGACGTGCCGACAGCGATTGTAGTAGTAATTCGTATGTTTTGCGATGCGATAGAGTAGGTAAGCGCGCGGTACGAACGGGACGTAGTGAACGTAGCGTTGGTAGAGCGTGTGGTACGTACTGACGATCGGGATCTCATGGGATTCCGCCCAGCGCAGCCCGACGAATCCCACGGTGAACGGAGTGTGCGTATGAACGATGTCGAACCGTTGGCTGCGGAAGGATCGAATCCACGGGTAAAAAGGTGGAATAGCAAGCGGGTATCCCGGCGCCCAGGGCAACCGGATCGAAAGAAACCGGTGGATGTTGGGATCCTTGTCTTTGTGGCCACGGAAACTGGTCGTGAAGATGTGAACGGAGTGACCGCGTTCGCGGAGCTCGTCTACCAGAGATTCGATGCTGATCGAGACGCCGTTTACAATCGGAACGTAGCTATCCGAAAAGATTGCGATACGCAGAGGGCGGTCACTCGGGGTGTCTGCCATATTGCTCTACGAAACGGACGATGTCGGAAAGGCGGAATCGTCGCTGGTTGCCCGGTGTCCGATGGTGCTCGAGCCATCCCCGGTTTGTGTAGCGGCGCACGGTTGCGGGGCAGACGCCGAGAAGTCGCGCCGTTTCTTCCAGGTTCAACACCGGGTCAATGAGGCGTCGGATGAACTCTTCTCGAGGTTCCTTGAACTTCTTCGTGTAGTACTTCTCGGTGACCTCGTCGTCGTACAGCGCGGCGAGGACCCGGAGGTTCTTGGGCGCCTGCTTGATCAGTTCCTCCATTTCGGCGGAGATGACCGGTTTGGCGCTGGGTTTGCGCCTCTTGCGCGGCCGCGGAGCGCTGAGCTCGGGATGCTTCAAGTCTTTCGGAGCAGCCCGGCGTCGAGTCGGCGCCTTCTTTGCGGCAGGCTTCGGCTTCGGTTCCTGCTTTTCGGATTCTTGTCTTTGCGCTTCTCGTACTGCTTCGGCGATCGTATTGGCCCGCAGCCGGTGGTCTTGCAACGCGTTCCCGTTGGTTCCCGCCACCGCGGCTTGAGCAGGCTTCGCGGCCTCGGTCGGCTCTACCTCGTCCCGGTCTTCTGAGATTTCTGTATCCAGGAATGCACTTTCGATGTAGGCTTCCAGATCCTC
>RFHN01000296.1 GCA_003695835.1 Armatimonadota bacterium | reverse complement strand
GTTCCGGATGTAGTTCCGCCCCCGGCGCTACCCTCCGCCTCCGAATTCCCGCCGGGCGCGTTCGATCGCATCCAGCAGGTCCTTCGGCAACTCGTCGAACCGCACCCAAGGCGCACTCGGATTCCAACGGATGATCGCGACGTTTGTTTGGTCGATCAGAACATTCCCTCGCCGTACGACGAACAGATACTCTTCCTCGACCGCCGGTCGGTACCGCTCTGAATCCTCCGCGGGATTCCAGGACGAACGTCTGGCTGCGAGCGCAGCGATCGAGCTGAAAGAGGGCACATCTGCGAGTTCTCCCGTGGATTGAAATCGAGCTCGCGCCACCACCGGATTCCGGCGCCGCATCAGGAGAAGTTCTGCGTCGGGGGGAAGCCCAACCGGCCACCACTCCGAACAGTTGGTTGGAGAGGCATGAACTTCGTAGTCCTCATAGGGGATACCAAATTCGCTATAAGAGAATGGCGCCATCGCCAGTTGCCAGATTAGCTGCCTCTGGCGAGGAGACAGGCGCCCAACGGATAGCGCCTCGCCGGCGAGAAGCGCATCCCGTTGTTGGTTGTTCATCGAATACCAGAGATGCGCCGCGCGGAGTTGAGGTATCGAGGAGGGTATGCCGAAGAACGGCAAGGGCAGGTCTCGGTACTTCCGTACGCCCAACTCATCCACTAACGACCCGGACATCTCAAGCGAGGCTCCACCTTCTTCATAGAGACGGTCTCGAATGGCGCGCAATCGCGGGACCGGTACTGCGTTCCGTCGCATCATCGCCCAAGTCGCGCTCCGGGAGAGGATCCATGTGCCGTCGAGTTTCCAAGCGCCTCTATACAGAGCATCGAGCAGGAATCCGGCATCGCGGGAGCGCGCGTAGTCCGAGGTAACCGGAAAAACCGCAGAGTCGCTCAGCAGGTTCAACCCCAGAGCCTCCGCAATGGCGATCGCGAGTTCCGCAAAGCCCTGCCGTGGCATCATTGTGTTCTTCGGAAGTAGGTATGCGAGCGAGCGCATGCGGGCCAAGTTTCGAAACGGCGAGCCATCGCGTGGACGAAGCAGCTCCTCGACAGCCTCGGACTGCAGGGTGCGACCGCTCAGCCAGGTGGTCGGCTGCGGCGGCGTTGGAGACGGTTGGACCGAGCTATGGAAGTAGACCGCCGAAGTAACGGATAGGCCTGCTTGATCCACGTACACTACGTCGACCGCGCCATCCATCTCGGGCCAATCATAGCCTGCGTGGAAGGTAACGAGAACATCTACCGGTCGGCGAGCGAGTTCACGTGTTTGCTGGATCGCGTTTAGCGCTTCCTCGGCTAAACGCTGGGAGGAGCCCATGGGACGCTGGGCTGGAGTGGGAGTCATGGCGTAGACAAGAGTCCCGAGCTCGAAGAGGCGCTGGAAATCTTCAAAACTCATGTTTGCCAGTAGACTCACAGCGAGGCGCCCACCCGGCTCGAGCCGCGCCATCGCCGCTGTAACCTGTCGCCCAAGAGAGTCCTTTTCTTCGTCGGGCGTAGCCGGAGACTCCAGACGGCGCTTCAGCTCCTCGAGTTCGCGGCGAAGCGCGTCCAAGCGAGAGGCGTCTTCAGCGAGAATACGCTTCAGCTCCTTCTGCCTCTCTCGGAGAGGGGCCATGAACTGCTCCCTGTACGCCTCGTCCTCCCGCTCTTTCTGCTCCTTCGACTGATACAAAAGATATCCGTCCCGCTCCTGCCGCCACGACCAGTCGAAGTGACTCGCGAAGCGCTCCAGCAAATCTCGAGCAGGAATGTCTCGTACGTGAACGATCACGAGGTCCTCTTTCAACCCGTCCTCTACCTTCAACGGAACGCCCAGGCGTTGAGACAGATCTCTGAGAAAGTCCTCGACGCGAACAACCGGATGGGACACGCTCACCCGTTGGGCAAGCCGACCGTCCTCCATCGGAAGGGACGACTGGGCAGATACCGATACGGCGCCCAGCGTTGCAGCCACGCAGAGCAGTGTCCTCGCAGACATGCTCTCATTGTATTCGAAATTGGCTTATCGTGGGAGTTACCGATAAATCGAGTACGAATCCCACTCCGGGTCCAGCGCAAGCCGGACGGCGCAGAGCTGACCGACGTGGTACGCGTCGTGCAGGGCGATGTAATCCAAGCCGAGGCTCGTCGCAGCGTCGGCGCCAGCCAGCGCTTTGACCGCCTTGTTCCGCTCCTCGCGCCAGACGGCACAAGGATCGGCGCCGGCGGGGAGAGCGAAGGAACCCCATTCGTACTCCTTGCCCTCGGCCTGGGCCACGACCGCGCAGTAGGCGTCGCAAAGGTGATGGACGATCTCGCGGGGGGATCCGATTGGGGGGAGCGGCTTGGCATCCCAATGATCGGGGGCGAGGCCAGCCAGGCAGGCAGTTACCTGCTTCGACGTGGCTTCGAGGGCGTGATTCAAGGTTTGGTCCATGACTGCGTTTTACCCGTAAGGTACAACCGCGGGCATGAATCTCCTCGTGAAACAGAATGGACCCATCTACTCTGTGCGGCTCAATCGCCCCGATGTGCGCAATGCGTTCGACGACGCGACGATCGAGGAGCTGACGACGACCTTCCGAAACGTGCCCGAGGATGCGCGCGTCGTGATGCTCTCCGGCGAGGGAAAGGTTTTCTGTGCAGGCGGAGACCTCAACTGGATGCGCCGAACGGCGAACTACACGGAGGAGGAGAATCTCCGCGATGCGGAGGCGCTGGCGGGCCTGTTTCTGGCTGTGGACGAGTGTCCTGCGCCGGTCGTCGCCGTCGTGCAAGGCGCGGCATTTGGCGGCGGCCTCGGGCTCGTGAGCGTCTCGGATGTGGTCATCGCTGAGGAGGGAGCCAAATTTTGTTTCAGCGAAGTGAAACTTGGGCTTGTTCCATCGGTCATCTCGCAATTCGCGCTACGGAAGATCGGAGAGAGTGCGGCGCGGCGCTACTTTGTGACCGCGGAGGTGTTCGACGCAATCGAAGCACACCGCATTGGCTTGGTGCACCGAGTTGTCCCTGCGGACGAACTGGAAGCGGCGGCACAGGAGATTGTGAACGCCATCCTCTCAAACGGTCCCAATGCCGTCAAGACAGCCAAGCGCCTCATCCGCGAGTTGCGAGGCAAATCGGTCTCGGAAGCCGTTGCACTCTCCACACGCACGATCGCCTCTGCGCGGGCAAGTGAAGAGGGACAAGAGGGGGTAAGCGCGTTCTTGGAGAAGAGGAAGCCAAGCTGGCAGCAGTAAACGAGCTGTTCGAACGAGCCCTGGAGTTGGCGCGCGGACGCGAGCCGAAACCCGGTCAGATTGAAGCCGTCGCCGCCCAGACCAGCGCGGAGGCCGCTGCATGGGCGTTCACGCAATGGGAGCTGCGGCGCCGCGCGAAAGGAAAGTTTCCGGACGCCGAGCGGATGTTGTTCACGAGAGAGGCTCTGGAGCAGGCGACGCCGTGGCCGGTAGCGAAGTATCACGCGTCCCAGTTTCCGCAAGACGCCCTGGTTGCCGATTTGACGGCCGGAATTGGAGGCGACCTGTTGGCGCTCGCCGAGCGCGGCCCCGTCGTCGCGTTCGAAAAGGACCCCGAGCGAGCAGCCTACGCCCGATGGAACACCGGCGCCGAGGTGCGGACGGAGGACTGCTTGTCCGTCCCGTGGACGTGGGAGTACGCCTTCGCGGACCCATCGAGAAGAAGCGGTGGACGGAAGACGGTCTCCGTCAGCGAAATGTTGCCCGACCCAAGAGAGCTGGCCAGACGATTTGGGACCCTCCGTTTGGGCGGGATGAAGCTCTCACCCATGATGGATGATAGAATTCTCGAAGAACTTGGACATTCCATTGAGTTCCTCTCGCATCGCCGGGAGTGCGTAGCAGCTACATTATGGATAGGGAAAGAATCGAAACCTGGACGTTTCGCGGTCCTTGTCCGCGAAAGCGGTCCGCCCTTGCGCCTCGAGTCGGGCGGAACGCTTCCTTCCCCTTCACGGCCTCGCGAGTGCGTCTATGATGCCGATCCGGCGGCGGTCCGCGCCCATTGCTTGAGCACGCTTTGCCGGGACCTCGGCCTGGCGCCGCTCGCGGACAGTCTCGGTTACCTTACGGGCAACCTCGTGTCCTCGGAGTGGCTGCGTGGCTATCGCGTTCTGGCGGAGGTCGCGCCTCGTGAGAAAGAGGTTCGACGGATCCTTCGATCGCTCGTCGCTCGAATCGGCGAGGTGAAGTCGCGCGTCTCGCGCACGGAGCGATTCGGCTGGTTGCGCACGTTGGGCGCAGGGGACCGCGCTGTCACGGCCTTGCTCTATCCGGAGGGTGCGGCCGTGCGGGCGCTTCTCTGCGAACCTCTGGATCGGTAAGATGCGCCCGATGAGCCGCGAAAACCACCAAGACATTCGCATCGGCACGATCCTCTACGC
>RFHN01000295.1 GCA_003695835.1 Armatimonadota bacterium | reverse complement strand
CTGTACGGCAAGGCTGTGGTAGCGAATAGCCTGGAACGGATTCTCGAGACCCTGGAAAACGCCCCTTCCATCGTGACGGATAGACGATGGCTTGCCGTGCAAAATGCGCCGAGCGGAGACGATCCTCCCCCCGAAAGCCTCGCCGATCGCCTGCATCCCCAAGCACACTCCAAAAATCGGCAACTTGCCGGCCGCTTCGAGGATCAGCTGCTCCGAGATCCCAGCCTCGGCTGGCGTGCACGGCCCCGGAGAGATCAGGAGACCGTCGTACCCAGCCTCGAGAATCGCCTCCACCGTACTCTCGTCATTTCGGACGACATCCGCCTCCACGCCGCTCTCCCAGACGTACTGAGCGAGGTTGTAGGTGAAACTGTCGTAGTTGTCCAGGATGAGGATCCGGCTCATCGTTTAGCGTCCGCCACCGCCCACCTGGCCCGGATCCACCAGCTCGTCCGCTCCCACGGTTGGAGCCTTCGTCAGCATGTCTCTGGCCGTCCGAAGGATCTCGTAGTGCTCGACCAGCAAGAGGAACGGCTTCTTTTGGAGGGCCTCATCGAGGTTCTTCGCCCTCCGCTCGCCGCTTTCCGCCGAGTTGGTTCGAGTGAGCAGGCCTGTCGCCCTCACCTCGGCGGATCTTTCGATCGAGCGGTATTCGTCCATCAGGCGCTCCGCAGCGGAGGCGAGTTCCTCCCTTGTCGGTCGTACCAACACGAGCGGACCGCCGGGCGTCGCGTCGAACATCGCACCGATTGGGTTATCCGAAAACCGCGCCCAAGTCGTTACATCGCTCCGGGCTTCTTGCCCAAGGATCAAACCACGCCAGGCGTGGAACGCGTCCTGGAGACGACTGAATTCGCGAACCTCTCGCGACGAGCTGCTACCCGACCGCTCGCCTTCCTGCAGCGACTGTACCAGCTTCTCGGTATCTTCATAGTCCTTGAAGAACGCTTCCCAATCCACTTCAGGGTTGTCCACGAGGACGAAATAAAAGCTCTGGTTCGCTTCGCTGTCCTCCACGTGGAAGGATTCGCCGGCTCCGAGTACCCACCCGACGACGGTGACGCGCTTCCCAACGTGCTGGGGCATTGCACCGTACTCGATGCTCGTCGCCGGGCCGCTGTCCGCCGGCGCCTCCGCACCCTTTTCGCCGCATCCGACGAGGGCCAAGGCCAAGCCCAGTGCAAAGAGGACGCGGGTCATCCCTTTCGCTCCATCCCCCGAGCCGCGAAGTACATATGCACGCCTCGCGTACTGATAACCGCCCCGACGATGCTCATCACCAAGAGCAACCCAATGCGGAAGACCACCGTCCCAAACTTGACGCCAATCTCCGCTACGTCCTGCTGCGCGCCCTCGGTGGTCGAAACGATCTGCACCGGATTGAGGAACATGTCGGAGGCTCGAACGAACGTGAGAACGAGCAGACCGATCCCGAGCAAAAACGTCAGAGCGCCAAGAACCGCGCCGAACAAATCCGTACGTGCATCCGGCCTCTCCTGTACGACCTCTCTCTCTTCGGTCACTTCCATAGTTCGACGCTGTCCCCCGCCGTTACGGTTCCGCTTTGGATTACTTTCGCAAGCATGCCTCTCCGGTGCATCATCCGTTGCACGAACGTTTGCGCATCCTCGCCGACATATCCTGCCATGGTGGCGCAGGGCGTGCAGTCGGTGGTGATCTCGAGGATCGCCGACCCAACGCGCAAGCGCGCGCCTGGCTCAAGAGACTCCAACGGCTCGAAGTCTACGAGAATCTGCTCGCGCAGGACGCCCGGTTTATATCCTTCCGCCTCGAGAGTTCGGCGATCCAGCAACAGAACCTGCCGCTTGCTCGCCCCCTCCGGGTCGTAGTGGAGATCCCCTTCGATCCCGTGCCCCTCCACGAGGGACAAGCACGTTGCGGGCACTGTGCCCTCTCCCTTCTTTCTCTTGATCCGCACTTCGAGGACCGCGCCCTGCATCCGCCCAAGTCTACCCTTACGACCGTAACGGCGCTGTGATATCGAGTCTGTCTCCGAGGTCCACGTCCGAACCGCGGTCGTCCCTCCGGTTTTCGCCGACGCTATACAGCTCGTAGCCAGTCCCGACGACGCGAAACATGAGGTCCTTGCCGGAGTACGGGTCTATGCGGATGCTCTTGGGAAGCGACTGAAGGTTGTTGGGAAGCGGCTTCTTTGCCTTGAGGCGAGCCAAGAGATGAGCATCGGTCGCGATGAGCCGGCTGACTGCGAGGGCGTAAGCGTACTCCGGAAGGATTCGATCCGAAGCGTCGAAGTAGTGCATCGCAAGGCGCCGCCAGGGGCGCTCGCCGGTGGGCCGCTCGATTTCGCCCCACTCCGAGGGGTCTGCGCTCGCAACGCGTTTCCAGGCGGCGATGCGATCCCTCGCCTCTTGAGCAAACCTTTGGAAATATTCCACCTGCTCACGCTGAGGCTTGTCTTTCAGCGACCGCAAGTACTGAAAGGCGGGCGCTGTCGAGTCCGGCAAACTCCTCTGAATCTCCTCCAGACCGCCTGACACAAAGGCATCCTGGACCAACTGCACAGCCGCCAGCATCGCGGCTTCTTCGTGTCGCAGCGCTTGGTGCACGCTCGGAGCGTTCTCCAAGATCCGACGAATTCCATCGGATAGAGCGCTCAGATCCTCCGGGGACAGATCGGAGTGCTGCTGCCAGGTCTTTTGCACAACGCTCTGAATCATCGTATAACCGAGGTTGACATCCAGAGCGTCGCCTCCCATCAGGTCCCACGCCAGGCGAAACAGGGTGAGCAGATCTCGCACTGCCCGTTTGCCATCCCCCTTTTCGATCGCGTCCTCGGCAGACCATAGCAGCGTCATCCCCAAAAATCGCCAGCCGGACCGCTCGACTCGATCGTTCAGAGGCGACTGCGGGGAATAGACGTATTCGATCGGCTGCGCTTGCGCTTTGCGGAGCAAGGACAGAGCACGCTGCGCCTTCTCGATCGCCTGGCGACGATATCCCGGCGTCCAGGTCAACCGATCCAACAGGGATCCCGCATCTTTCGCCGCAGCCTCGCCCGCCTGCACCATCGTCTCAAAACCAGGGTTCGGCGGTTCCGGCTGATAGTCGGCAAGCGGATCGGGAAAAGCAGGCTCGGCGTCGGGGCGGCAGGAAGGAAGCAGAACAACGCCCGTCAACCCGAGCAGCCCCGCCAACAGCCTCATGCTCCATCGTGCGCAGTCCATTGCGCTTCGTATAGACTACCCAGCTCGGAGCGATGAAAGGGGTGATCTTAGCGGCAGGACGCGGAACGAGACTGTATCCGGTTACGAAGCATATTCCCAAGCCGCTTGTACCTGTCGCGGGCAAGCCGACGATTCTCTACGGTCTGGAGCAGATGCAGGGCATGGGAATTCGAGAGGTGTGCATCGTCGTCAACCCAGACCTGGGTGATCAGATTCGTGATGGCGTCAGGGCACTTCCCACCGATGTTCAACTGTCTTATGCGATTCAAGAAAAGCCGCTCGGGCTGGCACACGCGGTCGCGGCTGCGAGGGATTTCCTCGGAGACTCGCCATTCTGCCTCTACCTGGGCGATGCGATCTACGACCAAAGCCTTGCGCCGTTTCGAAAGCGATTCGAAGACCTCCGATGCGACAATCTCAATCTCGTTCAGGTCGTCCCGGATCCGGAGCGTTTCGGCGTCGCCTACGTAGAGGGCGATCGCATCACCAAGTTAGTCGAAAAACCCAAGAAGCCCGAGTCCAATCTCGCCATGGCAGGGCTCTATTTCTTCCGACCTTCGGTTTGGGAGGCGATCGAGACGCTGGAACCCAGTGCGCGCGGCGAGTACGAGATCACCGACGCAATCCAGGGACTTGTGGAACGAGGAAAAGACGTGCGCGCCGCGGTTTTCGAAGGGCGGTGGTTCGACACGGGCACTTTGCCGTCGCTGCTCGCCTGCTCGGCTGCGCTCTTGGGTGGGGCAAGCGCCGTGGCACCGGACGCCTCGATCAACGGGAAGATCGGCCCAAATGTCAGCGTCGGTCGAGGCGCGAGGGTCTCTTGCGATGAGATCGCCAACTCGATCGTGTTGGACGGCGCAGACGTCGAGGTGCCTGGGGCCATCCGCAACGCGCTGTTAGGAGGCCACGTGCGCAGCGATTCGCCGCTCGAGAACGTGGTCGCTTACGGCGACGAGATCGAGAGAATCGAGGTTTAGACCACGAGGTCCTTGGCTGCGGACGTATCCTCCCATGGGAATGGCTTCGCGCCGAAGTGACCGTTGCGCGCCGTGTCCCGATAGAGAAACTTGCTCGACCGCAGCTGGAGGTATCGCTCAATCTCGCGCGGCTTGAACGAGAATCTCTCTCGAACAAGCGCTTCGATCTTCTTCTCATCCACCTGGTTCGTCCCGAACGTCTCCACGCTGATTTGGACGGGATCCACCATTCCAATCGCGTAAGCCACCGAGACCAACGCCCGCTCCGCCAAGCCCGCGGCTACGATGCACTTCGCAACGTGACGACACATGTACGTGGCGCTGCGGTCCACCTTCGTGGGATCTTTGCCGCTGAACGCGCCGCCACCATGGGGGGCGAAGCCGCCGTAGGTATCCACGATGACCTTGCGTCCGGTGAGGCCGGCGTCCGCTTCCGGACCACCGATCGTGAACTTGCCGCTCGGGTTGATATGATATTGGATCTTGCCTTCGATGTCCACCCGATCCGCGAAGTCCCGCAAAGTCGGCTCGATGATGTGCTCCTTGACCCGCTGTTCCACCTCTTCGTTCGTCAGCTTGGGAGAGTGCTGGCAGGAACAGACGACGGTGTGGACCGCCTTCGGCCTCCAGTCTTCGTAGGTGACGGTAACTTGGCACTTTGCGTCCGGCAGGATTCCGAGTCCCGGATGCTCGCGCTTGACCCACGCCTGCCGCCGCATCATCGCGTGCGCCATGGCGATCGGAAGCGGCATCAACTCTTCGGTTTCCGTACAGGCGTAGCCGAACATCATGCCCTGGTCGCCGGCGCCGCCGTCGTCCACCGCTTCGGCGATCTCGATGGATTGATTGTGAATCGAAACCAGCACCCCGCACGTTCGCCCGTCGAAGCCGTATGAGATATCGTTGTAGCCGACGGACTCGATGGTGTCGCGCACGACGTCGGGAATCTCCACATACGTTTCCGTCTTGACCTCGCCCGTCACAACGACGAAGCCCTTTCCGAGCACCGTTTCGATGCCCGTTCGGCTTTGAGGATCGCCGGCGAGGAACCTATCGAGAAGGGCATCGGAGATCTGGTCAGCCAGTTTGTCCGGATGCCCTTCGCTTACGCTTTCTGATGTAAAGAGTCGCACCCCGTCCATGGGCGGGAGTTTACCTCCTAAATCTTCACATCAATGATCGCGCTGACCCCGACGCCGTCCACACGCCGGATGTTCGTAACGCTTGTCGTCGAAACGGGAATCAACGCCTTGATGCGGACGACACCCCCGAACACCTTCCCTTCGACTTGCGCCACGGCGCGAACCTTGTTCACCTCCGAAGCGGGCCCCATCACCTGCGCAGCGCCGACGTGCGTGCCGCTCCCGGCGGAGATGATCGGGACGACCTTGGTCATGGCCGCCTGCTCGGGTGTAAATCCCTGCAGGTCGTCTACCGCCTTGTCAATCTCGGGGCCGAAGCGGTCCACGACAAGAGCGATGCCGCCGATCTTCAGCAAGTCGCCGATATCAATCTTCAGCTGCGCCACCGCAAGGGGAGCCGCCGCAAGTAGGGCGGCAAAGAGAACGAGTGCTTTCTTGGAAATCTTTTTTCGGATCATGTCGAACCTCCTTGCTATTGTAGACGTTTGTGGCGGCGCCTCCGTTTTGGTTTCGCTCGATGAAGAAACGGAGCCGACTCCGCGAGGGAATCGGCTCCGAGGTCGTTGTCAGCCGAAGTTCGTTAGAACTTCTTGCTCCACTGCGTGGTCAGGAACCCACCGCGGAGCCGGTCCGTGCTGGCGCCGCCAAGGGTGCCCATCCACGTGCTGGGAGCGAATCTCGCTTCCCCATCGGCGTCGTAGTCGCTGATTTCATACATGAACTTCAGCATCTGATCGCCGCCGAGGTTGTAGTTCAGGCCGATGCGGTACCAGGCTTCCGTCGGTTCATTCGGTAACCCATTCAGGTCCCAACGCACCCACTCGCCTCCGATCCAGCCGGACCAGTTCTGGTTCAGGTTGAACGACAGATGGCCGTAGATCGAGAGGATGTCGTCATCCTCCGTGAGGCCGGTACCGTTGTCAATACCGGTCCACACCTTAGCGCCAACCTTGACACCGATCGAGTCGCTGGGCATGAACTTGACGTAGCCGTCGAAGCCCTTGACGTCGGTCGGATTCCACCAGATGCCGATGCGACCCCAGTCGCCGGGCGCGCCGAAGAAGCGCTCAACCTCGCGGTAGCCGACACCAGCGCCCCAGTTGGAGCCCTGATAGTTCAGCATCGCCCACCAGGCGAAGTTGTCCTCATCGAGAACGTTGTTGTCGTTGAACTGGTAGTCGCTCTGGCTGTACCCGCCGTTCAGGCTGAGGTTGCCGCCGAACTTGTAGTTCAGCTCGCCGCCCCAGACCGCGATCCGGTTGTACGGGTTGCTTCCCATCGGATCGAGGTCCCCGAAGTCTCCATCCAGGAAGATGTAGTTCAGCCCGATGGATCCATTCTCACCAAGAGCGATATTGAGGTGAGCGCCGAGGCTCTGGTCCACCATCATGCCCGTAAAGTTGAGGCCGACGGGACGGTCGGCACCGACACCGAACGGGACGCCCGTCGGATTCATACCGACAACCATCGGGTTCAGGTCGCCGACGAAGAACGGTTCGTCGCTGGTCGGCGACGAGTTGCGGCCGGCCCAGATATCGAGACCGACAGCTCCCCAGTCGAACATCAGCATTCCGCCGTCGAAGTACCAGTTGCCGTTGTCCCACCGATCGTTCTTGAAGTACGGGGTGTTGTCCGGGCGCTGGAAGAAGTAGGAACCAGCCTGGTACCCGATGCGACCGAGCTTAGCGGAGAATCCCTGTCCCCAGAGCGAAGAGTCGAACTCGACTCCGGCTTCCTGGATGTACACGGACGTATCCGCCTCATGGAACGGCGTGCCGCTCCAGGTCGTGCTTTGGTCCCCGAATAGCACACCGCCTTCGGTGATACCCAGAAGGTTGCCGACGACGACGGTCGCGTGCCACTTCGGACCCTCTTGGTTGGTGCCGGTGAAGGTGAAGGCTGCCTCATGACCGATCGTGGTGTCGTCGGTCAAGCCACCGGCGTTACCGAAGTTACTGCCTCGGTCCACACCGGTCGGGCGGCCGTCCACCGTCACGCCGAAGACGTTGTCGCGGGAATTGCCAGCCAGCAGGATCAGGTTCACGTCGCCGTGAATGTCCACAGCCGGCTTGGGCATACCCTTGACGATCTCAGCAAGATCGGCGATGTCCTTCTTCATGGCTTCGACATCCACACCGATGGCGGCGAGGTCTCGCTCGAAGGTCGAGGCCATCCGCTTCAGGTTCTCGATGTCGTCGCCCCAGGACTTCATCGCGTCGAGGTCCCGGCGAAGGTTCGCAAGCTCGCTGCGCAACTGGTCCAGATCCGCCTTGGTGGCGAACTGACCGGTCGGCTGATTGATCTTGCTCTCCAGAACGTCAATCTGCTCCTTGAGACCGCCGATCATGCCCTTCAGTCGCTCGTAGGCAGCGTTGATCGCTGCGGCGAGCTCGTAGCGGGATGCCGGGCGGCCACCGCGGAACAGACCATCTGGGTAACCGACGAGGATGCCCTCGTTCTTCATGTTCAGCAAGGCGCGATACGCCCAGTGATACTCGGGAGCATCCGGGAAGTTGTCTTGAGCAAGAGCGGGCACGAACAGCGCCGCTCCCAACACTGCGCCGAAAGCGAGTTTCAGCGTTTTGTTCATTGTTTTACTCCTCCTTGAGTTTCGCCCTTGGGCGGCCTCGTTGGGGAGTCGTCTCGCTGAAGCAATCCTATGTTGTCCTCCAGCACAACCCACCAAGCTCGGCTCCCTCGGGCGGGATTTTTTCCTGGCTACGCAGCCACGAGAGCCACGTAACCGGCCGTAGTTTACCCAGGCCGATATGCCCTGTCAAGAGTTCCGGGCGCAATTGAGGAAAATTCCAGTCCCCTTAACAATGCGGAGGATACGGGGAGATCCCGCTCGATTCAAGTAGAATGTCGGCGCATGTCCCGCCCCGCCCTCGTCGGCCTTCCCCGAACGGAAATCGAGCGGCTCTTCGAGTCAGCCGAAGCACCCGCCTTGAGGGCCAAGCAGGTCGCCGAGTGGATCTACCGAAAGGCGGCGCTGGACTTCGGCGAGATGACCACTCTCCCTAAGGCGGAGAGGGACCGGCTCTCCCGCGAGTGTCAGGTGATCTCTCTGCGCATCGTTCGGGAGCAGCGGTCCCGCGACGGAGTTGTGAAGCTGCTCTTGGATGGAGGCGACGCTCAAGCCTTCGAAGCGGTCCTGCTCCCGTTCTCGGACAGGGTCAGCTGCTGCCTCAGCTCTCAGGTTGGCTGTCCGATGGGCTGCACCTTCTGTGCGACCGGCCTGAGCGGATTCGACCGGAACCTCACTCGCGGCGAGATCGTTTCCCAGTACCTGATGCTTCAGCGCAAGAGCGACCGGCGCATCTCCCATGTCGTATTCATGGGCATGGGCGAGCCGCTGCTGAACTATGACGAGGTTCTTGCGGCGATCCGGCTCTTGCACGACGAGGTGGGGCTGAGCTATCGCCACATCACGATTTCGACCGTTGGCGT
>RFHN01000294.1 GCA_003695835.1 Armatimonadota bacterium | reverse complement strand
TCCGGGAGCGCCTCCAAGAGGTCCTCGGGAAGGAGGTGTCGCTGGGAAACGTGGATCCAGATCTCGCCGTGTCCCAGGGCGCCGCACTGATGGCGCAGATCTTAGATGGGCGGTCCGAAGAGGTCAAGGGGATCACGGTTTCGGATGTCTCTCGCCACGGCCTCGGCATCGAAGTGCTGACAATGGTGGGGAATCAGGTCATGCTCGTCTATGAGCCTCTGATTCATCCGAACCAGAAGATTCCTTACGCGGTGAAGAAACAGTACAGTCTCGTGCACCCTGACCAACGCGAAGTGGAGATTCGAGTCTTGCAGGACCCCACCGGCAAGGCTCAGATTCCGGAAGAGGCCGTGGACATCGGGATCAAGGGCGCGATTACCGACATCCCGCCGGCGTTGTACGGCACGCCTCACCCGATCGAAATCAGTTTTACCTACAACACGAATGGCCAGGTGGTCTTGCGGGCAGAGATTCCCGGTATTGGAAAATCATGTGAAATACGCTTTGACCATTCCGGCAAGCGAATGAGCCAGGAGCAGATCGAACAGTCGAAAGCGCGGATCGAAGAGGTATTTCAAGAATCACCGATCTACGGAGAGTTTTCGGACCTCATCCGAAGAGCGGAGAATGCGCTGGCGAAGGCTGCAGGAAAGGAGATCGAAGGGGAGCTGCGCTCAGCGTTGCTGGCGCTCAAGCAAGCCGTGAAGAGCAACGACCGCTCGGCAGCGAAGGAGGCGGAGGAGGCGCTGCTCGACGTGCTCTTCCGCCTGGAAATCGGAAGTTAGCCGTTGAACCAAACTGATTACTACGCCGTACTTGACGTCTCGGAACAAGCGACCGCAGACGAAATCAAGCGTGCGTACTTCCGAAAAGTCCGCGAGCACAGCCCTGAAGAGGACCCGACAGGGTTCCAGATCGTGCGAACCGCCTACGAGACGCTCTCAGATCCCCAAAAGCGCTCCGACTACGATGCCACCCGGGCGTTTGGCGGACAGATCCGCGAGTGGATGGATGAGGCGGTCGAAGCCATGGAAGACGAGGAGTTCGACACGGCGATTGACCTGCTCAAGCGTGTGGTCGCTCTGAACCCCCACGCGTACGCGGCCTGGGACATGCTGGGATCGGCCTATTTCGCAGAAGAGGAGTACGGAAACGCGCGGCGGGTTTTCCTGAAACTGGTGCAGGAGCAGCCTGACGTCGCAAGCCACCACCTGCACTTGGGAGCATGCTTGCTGGAAGAGGAGGACCTCGCAGCCGCACGGTCGGCGCTACGCCGCGCCCATGAGCTTCAGCCGTACAACGCCCAGCCCTGCATTCTTCTTTCGCGCTCGTATCGCGAATCGCAAGACTGGGAGCAGGCGATTCAGTGGCTTGAACGCGCAATCGGGGCGGACGGAAAAGAGGACATGTTCGACTTCGATGCCCTGGTCGAACTTGCAACCACATACGTGCTGATGGGCGATCCGGATCGAGTGCACCATATCGGCATCCGAGCAGAAAAGATTCTTCCCGCGGATCCCGACGCCCGCCGTTATGGTGCGCATCGGTTCGCGGCCGTGGGTGCAATGCTCCACCAGGCCCGCGCGTTTCAGGCGGCAGCCGCGTTTTTCGCCGTGGCGTCCCGTTTGGCCCCACACGACGCGCAGCTGAGGGAGATCGCTCACGATACCGACGTCCACTCCCGCGCGCTGAGGGAATTGGATAGGCTCGTACATGATCGGGAGGTCGTGGAGCCGCTAAAACCGATTTGCGCGTATATGGTGTACGGCAACCTCGGCCTGGACGAAGCCAAGGAGATCAAGCCCGTCGCCGAACGAGCCGCACGCGACTTGTCCTATCACACTCCCTTCGATCTCCAACAGTCCGTGCGCGCAATCGAGAGAAAGTATCCGGCCGTGTATGAGTTAGCCTCCGATTTTTTTCGTGAGACTAACATAGGCCGAGGGGGGACGGCGCCCCGGCAACAAGCCTCTTCGGACGTTCCAGATGGTTGTATCGGTTGCGGATGCTGGATTCTGATCGGCATAGCGGTGCTGGCTTTCCTCGGTCAGTGTAATCACTAACCGGCTGAACGGATCTCCGACCAGGGGACCTTCACGAAGAACTCGCCTTCGACGTAAGGCCCCGCTGCATAAGGATCAAAAATCCAGGTGATCCCAGCCGGCGTGACGACGAAGTTCTCCACCTCGTCCGGTTCCAACGAGGTTCGAGTGCCTTCCACGAACCAGCTCGCTTTCATCGCCTTCAGCCTCGGGATAACGAGGCGGTTGGCTACCTCCATGGGATCGGCGCCCGCAGGTAGAAAGTCCTGAAGCTTCAGGCGGGCGGCGCGACCGTCTCGAAGTCCAAAGGTTCGGCACTCGTACCAGCGGTTGGGGTGCGCGCCTCCCGTGTACGCGAACGTCATCGTGTAGAAGCTGATCAGATTCTCTTTGGCTACGGAAACCACGGGCGTTACTTCGACAAACAAAGAGAGGTCCTTCGGGACCACGCCGACCGTTTCCTTCGCCTGCTGCAGAAACTCAGGAAGGTAACTCCGAACCATTTGCGCCGCTTCCCGATTAGCAAGCCGGGCGAGTTCCGAACGCGAAGAGAACTCCGGAGTAACGAGCTTGATGTGGATCTGCGCGCCCTCGGAGCGTTCCTCCACCTTGAAACGAACCGACAGATTCGGCGAGTCGGGAACCTGGAGGAAAGCGGGGAAGGCGAGGGTCAAGCAGGCAAGCACCATGCCAGGACTCTACCCGAAACGACCGCTGATGTAGTCTTCCGTTTCCTTCTTCTGCGGCGATAGGAACAGGGAAGAGGTCTTCTGGAACTCAACGAGTTCGCCCATGAGGAAGAAGCCCGTGAAGTCGCTCGCCCGCTGAGCCTGCTGCATGTTGTGCGTGACGATGACGACCGTGTACTTCGATTTCAGCTCGAGAATCAGGTCCTCGATTCGGGCCGTGGCAACCGGGTCGAGGGCGGAACACGGCTCATCCATGAGAATGATTTCTGGGTCAACGCTTAGCGCCCGCGCGATGCAGAGCCTCTGCTGCTCTCCGCCCGAGAGCTGAGAGCCGGATTGGTGGAGCTTGTCCTTCACCCGGTCCCAAAGATACGCCGCCTTGAGCGATCGTTCCACAATCTCTTCCAAATCGCTCCTCCGCCTGACTCCATGGATCCGCGGCCCGAACGCGATGTTGTCGAAGATGCTCATCGGGAAAGGGTTCGGTTTTTGAAAAACCATGCCGACGCGCTTGCGGAGGGCCACGACGTCCACGTCTTTGTCGTAGATGTTCAGGCCATCAATCTCCACCCGACCCTCGACCCGCGCATTCGGAATCAAGTCGTTCATTCGGTTCAGGCAGCGCAGGAAGGTAGATTTGCCGCACCCGGACGGCCCGATGAGCGCGGTCACGTGCCGCTCCGGGATGTCCAGGTCGATTCCTTTCAGAGCCTCAAAATCGTCATAGTAAAGCTTAAGGCTGCGGACCCGGATTTTCGTATCGAGGGCCGTATCCTTTCCGTCCTTCTGTGGCTCTGATCGGGAGGCGTGGTCCGAAGACCGTGTCGCCTCAGAGACCGTTTCCGGCTGCATCTCTCGAGATTCTGATTCGGCCATTGTTATCGGTTCGTTAAGAAGCGCAAGTTCGGCTCCTGCCGCAAGGCATGGTCTGCGAGAACAAGCAGAGCCATCGCTTCGACCATTGGCACGGCCCGAGGGAGAACACAGGGATCATGCCTGCCCCTGGCTTTCAAAGTCGTTTCTTCGTGAGGCGCCGTCGTCACCGTTCTCTGCTCATGCAGCACGGTCGCGGTGGGCTTGAACGCCACGCGAAAATAGATCGTCTCGCCATCCGAGATTCCTCCTTGGACGCCGCCACTTCGGTTCGTTCGCGTTCGCACTCGGCCATCCTCAGCCACATAGTACTCGTCGTTGTGTTGCAGACCGGTTAACAGAGTTCCACCGAACCCGGAACCGATATCGAACCCTTTGCTGGCAGGCAGGGAAAGCATGGCTTTCGCGAGGTCCGCTTCCAGCTTGTCAAAGACAGGCTCGCCCCAGCCCGCGGGAACGTTTCGCAGCGCACAGGTCACGGTGCCGCCGAGCGAGTCGCCCTTCTTGCGGATCTCCTCAATGGCCTCGATCATTCTTTGCGCGACCTTGAGATCTGGGCACCGGACAGGGGTTTGCTCCACCTGCTCCGGCGTAACCGTCTCGACGTCCGCCTCGCAGCGGATCTCGCCCACACTGGAGACCCAGGCGACCGCCTCTACGCCCCACCCGAGGCGTAGGAGCTTGCGAGCAATTGCGCCCGCTGCAACACGGCCGGCCGTTTCGCGTGCGCTGGCCCGCCCCCCGCCCATCCAGTTCCGAATGCCGTACTTCGCCTCATAGACGTAGTCAGCATGACTGGGGCGGTACTTGGTACGGATCTCTTCGTAGTCGCGCGGCCGGGCATCTTCGTTCCAGATCACCATGCTAATGGGCGTTCCCAGGGTCTTGCCCTCGAAGACGCCGGACACGATGCGAACGGTATCGCTCTCTTTCCGTTGCGATACGATGCGCGACTGGCCGGGCTTCCGCCGATCGAGATCAGGCTGGATGTCCGCTTCGCTCAGGGGAAGGTTTGGCGGGCAGCCGTCCACGACGGCGCCAACGCCACCACCATGGGATTCACCCCAAGTGGTTACGCGGAACAGCTGCCCGAATATGCTTCCCACGGCCGCAGATGTTACACTCTACGGCGTGCTGGTTGTGTGAGAAGGGTAGGTCTTACCGGCGGGGACGGTCCTCACGGGGGCGAGCCTCGTTCACCGTCAGGCGACGGCCGCCCATTTCTGCGCCGTTCATGTTTTCAATGGCGGCGTGCATCTGGTCTTCCGGAACGTCCACGAAGCCGAAGCCTCGCCCTTCGATGATCCGGGCGGAAGACGCACCGTATCCCTCGAAGGCATTCATGAGATCGGCTTCATTCGCCGAAAAGGGCAGGTTGCCCACGAACAATCTTTTGCTAGACAATTTTCTATTTTCCTCCTGCGCTTGAAGAGCGCACGCCCGGTCCTTGGAAAATCAGCATCCGGGCTTGCCAGGAGGCCAACTTGCCGATCGGGCAATAGAGAGTATACCCGCTCTGCCAAGCGATTGCAGTATTTTTGCGCCTTGATTGCGTATCCTTTAGGCATGCGTGCCGGAATCGTACTCTTTTCCATTTTCCTTTTGGGCTGGCTGAAGCCGGCCCCAACGCCCTTCGAGAAGCATGTTTCCGCTCTCAGTACTGCCAAGGCTTTGCAAGCGACGCTTACCGTACAGCGTGGTTTGGACGCCCCGGCGGAAGAGGTTGTCGTGCTCGAAAAGCCGAACCGTCTCCGCGCCGAAGGCCCGGGCTGGCTTTGGGTCAGCGACGGCACGGTCTTCATCGCGCTTGACAAGAAGGCGAATGAATACAGCGAGAGCGGCCCTGAATCCCTGAAACCAAGAATGAGCTCTCCCGAGCTGTGGGCGCTGTCGCCGTTTTACGACAAAAAGGCTTGGGACGAGTTGCCCACGCCTCAGGCAGGCGCAAAACGCACGGTCCTGGGCGTCAAGACGACCGAGTACTCGGTGAGACTGAAGGACGGCGCGCAAGCGCGCGTGATGATCGAGGACGCCACCGGCCTGGCGAAGGGCTGGACCTACAAGGCAGGCGATACGGAAGTACTCGTGATGGTTCGAAGCATGAAGCTGCTCGACGCCGCTCCAGACGGGACCTCCTTTTCGTTCACTCCGCCGGAGGGAGCGAAGAAAGTTGAAGAGGGGTTGTCGGCTGGCACCGCTCCAGTTCGTTACGCGCAGGTAAGGCAAGTGCTGATGGGTGCGTGCATGCCCTGCCATTCGCGAAACAGCCGAACGGCAGGCTACGAGTTCGAAACCTATGAGGGCACCTTGCGGTCCGTGCGCCCGGGGGATCCGGACGGCAGCCTCCTCGTTCGCGTCGTATCGGGTAGCCGCCCGAAGATGCCGCAGGGGCGCGCTCCACTGACGGCTGAGCAAGTCAAGCTCCTCCGGGATTGGATTGCAGCCGGTGCAAAACAGGATTCCTGAGGTATCCTACATTACGGAGGTTCTCGAAATGGATGAACATGGCTTTTCCTTCTTGACCGCAGCGCAGGCGGCGCCCAGCGCGCGCGCCACGTTTCTCAAGCGAACCTACGCCCACTTGCTCGGCGCCGTGCTGGCGTTCATTCTCGTCTCGACCGCGCTCTACTCTTCAGGTTTGAGCGAGATTCTGACGGCGTTGATCATCAGCGGAGGAAGCTTGGGCTGGCTCGCCATTCTGGGCGGTTTCATGCTAATTAGTTGGCTGAGCACGGCGTTGACGACTCAGCGTGGCAGCGTGGGCGTCCAATATTTCGGACTTGGCCTCATGGTCGTAGTCGAAGCGGTGATCTTCGCGCCGCTTCTGTACATTGCGCACGTTTATGCGCCGGGCGTTCTCCCAATGGCGGCCTTCTGGACGCTCTTCATCTTCGCTGGCTTGACGATTCTCGTCTTCGCGACGGGACAGGACTTCTCGTTCCTCAAGGGGTTCCTCGTTGTGGGCGGTCTCGTCGCGATCGGGACCATCGTGCTCGGAGCGATCTTCGGTTGGGAGCTTGGAGTTTGGTTCAGCGCGGCGATGATTCTGTTTGCATCCCTCGCCATCCTCTATGACACTTCCAAAGTGCTGCACCGCTATCCGACGGACATGCACGTCGCGGCGGCGCTTGACCTCTTCACATCGGTCGCGCTTCTGTTCTGGTACGTGCTACGACTGCTGTTGGCCGCGCGGCGGTAAGGCAGCCCGCGCCTCAAAAAAGAACGGTCGGGTGCGCCTTCGAGCGCACCCGACCTTGCTATTGAGTTAGACCTCGATGAGAATCGCGGTCGCTTCACCGCCGCCGATACAAGGCGAGCAGACGGCGGTACCGCCGCCGCGACGGCGAAGTTCGTAGATTGCAGTCAGGATCAAACGCGTGCCCGTCATACCGATGGGGTGACCCAAGGCCACGGCTCCGCCGTTCACGTTCAGTTTCTCGTGCGGAATGCCCAAACGGTCGGCGACGGCCAGCGCAACCACGGCAAACGCCTCGTTGATCTCAAAAAGATCCACGTCGTCTATGGTCTTGCCGACCTTGTTCAGCAGCTTGCCCACGGCTTCCGCGGGAGCCGTGGTGAACCACTCCGGATCCTGCGCATGCTGCGCGTAAGCGACGATCCGAGCGAGCGGCTCGAGGCCCAGTTCCTTCGCCTTTTCCGCCGACATCACGACGAGCGCCGCTCCGCCATCGTTGATGGACGATGCGTTGCCAGCCGTCACCGAGCCCTCTTTGTCGAAAGCCGGTCGGAGTTCGGGCAGTTTGTCGGGATTGCCACGTTTCGGTTCTTCATCGTCTTTAACGATGATGGGGTCACCTTTTCGTTGAGGCACTTCCACTGGCACGATCTCTTCGGCGAGCTTGCCGCTCTCCTGCGCCGCGACGGCGCGGCGGTACGACTCGGCCGCGAAAGCGTCCTGTCGATCGCGGGGAACGTTGCACTCCGACGCGCACAGGTCTCCCGCGTTGCCCATGTGGATGTTCTTGTAGGGATCCCAAAGGCCATCGTGGATCATCAGGTCAACGACTTGGGCGTTCCCCATCCGCATGCCGGTGCGAGCGTTCGGCAGGGCATAGGGGGCAAGGCTCATGCTCTCCATTCCGCCAGCGACCACGATGTCCGCGTCGCCACAGCGGATCGCCTGGGTTGCCATCATCACCGTCTTCATCCCGCTTCCGCAAACTTTGTTCACGGTCGTGCAGGGAACGGAGACTGGTATGCCAGCAAAGATGGCGGCTTGGCGGGCGGGCGCTTGCCCGATTCCCCCTTGGAGGACGCAGCCCATCAGGACCTCGTCAACCTGTTCGGGTGCCAAGTTGGCTCGTTTCAGGGCCTCTTGGATCGCGGTTGCGCCCAGTTTTGGGGCGGGAACAGTGCTCAACGAGCCCAGAAAAGAGCCGATCGGGGTCCTTGCGCCAGAAACGATCACAACTTCCTTCATGGCTCCGAGTCTACCTCGACAGAAAAACCCCACGAATTTGGTTGGAGACGATACAATAGATCGAAAGGAGGTTGGCTGCAATGGCTAAGATCGTAATTGCTGACGATGACGCTGAAGTCCTGAACGCGCTGGTCGAGCAGGTTCAGGAACTCGGCCACGAGGTCGTGGGTACGGCTACGACGGGCGAGGAAGCCTACGCCGTCGTGTGCGAGCAGAAGCCCGATGTCGCGATCTTCGATATCCGCATGGGAGCCGGTGACGGCATTCAGGCGGCCCGAGACATCTACGACACCTGCCCGACCCCGATCATCTTCCTGACTGGCTATGCGGAGCCCGAACTCGTCGAGGAAGCCGCCCAAGCGGGCGCCTTCGCTTATCTCGTCAAACCGGTCCGCATCGAAGAACTCATGACCAACATCGAGGTGGTGCGAAGGCGTTTCGAAGAGATTCGCCAGCGCCAAAAGGAGTTGGAGCGAGTCAAACGCGACCTCGCAAATCGGCGAATCCTCGAACGCGCCAAGGGTTTCCTCATGGACAAGTACGGCATGACGGAAATGAGGGCTTACCGCGTGATTCACCAGGCAGCGCGTAACACCGGCCGAACGTTGGGCGAAGTTTCGCAAGAGGTGATTGACACGGGCAAGCCGCCAGAGATTCCGGGACGGTAACCGACCCACCCGTTTACCCCTGAACGGGGTAGCATCCGCGCGTGCAGACGGAACAGTCGGTTTCGGTTGTCGAGCGCACGATCAACACCGTGCGAGGCCTTGCCATGGACGCCGTCCAGGCGGCAAACTCTGGTCACCCGGGTCTCCCGATGGGCTGCGCGGCCATCGGCTATTCGCTCTTTGCTCACCATCTCCGCTACGACCCACAAGCGCCGAAATGGTTCAACCGAGACCGGTTCGTTCTCAGTGCAGGCCATGGCAGCATGCTGCTGTACGCCTACCTGTACCTGACCGGCTTCGACCTCACGTTGGAGGACTTGAAAGCCTTTCGCCAACTCGGAAGCAAAACGCCCGGGCACCCCGAGAACACACTGACGCCGGGTGTGGAAATGGCGACTGGCCCACTCGGTCAGGGGTTCGGTACCGCCGTCGGCATGGCGATCGCCGAAGAGAAGCTTCGAAAGGAGTTCGGGCCGATCGTAGACCACTACACTTACTGTCTCTGCAGCGATGGAGACATCATGGAGGGAATCTCGCACGAGGCTGCCTCGCTGGCCGGTCACCTCGGTCTCGGGCGATTGATCTACGTCTACGACTCGAATCGGATTACGATTGACGGGCCCACTGACCTCTCGTTCAGCGAGGACGTCATGGCGCGATTCGAGGCCTATGGATGGCACGTCCTCGAATGCGACGGACTTTCGGTTGCCGAAGTGGACGAGAGCATCGAGGCAGCCAAAGCGGAGGCGGAGCGCCCGACGCTGATCGTCTGTCACACGATCATCGGTTACGGAAGCCCGAACAAGGGCGGAAGAGCGTCGTCACACGGCGCACCGCTTGGGGAGGAAGAGGTCCGGCTTGCGAAGCAACGCCTCGGCCTCGACCCGGATGAAAAGTTTGCGGTACCGGACGACGTCCTGCAGCACATGCGACAGATTGGCGCCCGCTGGAGAGACGAGAGAATCCGGTCGGAAGAGGCGCTCGACCGAGAGCCTGAGTTGAAGAGGCGGCTCACACGATCTTTGCCGGAGGGGTGGCAGCGAGACCTTCCCACTTTCGCGGAGCCGGTCGCCACGCGCGCCGCATCCGGAAAGGTGCTCGAATCGCTCAAGGAACGGATTCCGGAGCTTGTCGGAGGGAGCGCCGACCTGGGCGAGTCTACGCACACCCTGTTCCCGGGTGAGACTCCCTTCAGCGCGGCGGATCGCGAGGGCGACAACTTGTACTACGGAGTTCGGGAGCACGCCATGGCCGCCGCCATAAACGGAATGAACCTGCACGGAGGGCTGCGGGCATTCGGCGGCACCTTCCTCGTGTTCAGCGATTACATGCGTCCTGCAATCCGCCTTGCCGCCCTCATGGAGGTGCCTTCCGTGTTCGTCTTCACGCACGACAGTATTGGGCTTGGCGAAGACGGGCCCACTCACCAACCAATCGAGCATCTCGCGTCCCTGAGGGCGATTCCGAATTTACAGGTGTTTCGCCCCGCCGACGGCGCGGAGGTGGTTGCCGCTTGGCAAGTTGCGTTGCTGTCCGACCACACTCCGACAGCAATTGTGCTGACCCGCCAGAAGGTGCCACAAGTGGGCGGCTCAACGGAGGGTGCGAAGCGAGGTGGGTACGTCCTGCGGGATTGGGGCGCGAAGCCCGACACCGTCCTGCTCGGTACGGGGTCCGAGGTTTCCATTCTTCTGGAAGCTGCGGAGATTCTCGCGCAGCAAGGCATGGTGCCCAGGGTGATCAGCCTCCCGTGCTGGGAGCTGTTCGAGGAACAGGAAGAGGCATACCGTGAGAACGTGCTCTTGCCAGAGATTCGGAGGCGCGTGAGCCTGGAAGCAGCCGCTACCCTCGGATGGGAACGATACGTGCTTGGCGGTCGCGCGCTGGGTATGAAGACGTTCGGCGCGAGCGCTCCCTACCAGGACTTGTACGAACACTTCGGCCTGACCGCCGAGGCGGTGGTAAGCGCCGCGCTATCTCTTTAGTCCTGGGCTTCGCTAAGAGTGGACGCGCGCTTCCGGAGCGCTGCCTGCTTTCGCTTCTCTTTGATCCGATTCTCCAGGCTCTCGACAACCTTATCCAGGGCTGAGATGGGCCATCTGGGCTTCGGCGGAACCTGGCTCTCGGGCGACACACGCGCCCCCGGCAGGGGAAGCTCTTCTGGAATGAAGCAGGTGCCGAACGCCCAGTCCCAGATCGGCAGAGCAAAGACGCCGCCTATCGCCTGGTTGACTCCGATTCGCGAGTGGTGCATGAGGTGGAAACCGTACCAAGCCCGGAAGAAGCGGCTCTTCTCGATCCGCGGCTTCCAGAAAGACTCATAGTCGTTGTGCTCGACGGCGTGCTTGATCTCGTAAAGGCTGTACGAAAAAATGACTGCGAGCGTACCGGCAAGAAGGATGGGAGCGCCCGGCAGAAGTAGCTGCAGAGGCACGAAGAAAAGCGAAAAGAACAGCAAGAACCCGACCAGAGCATAGGGCGGGAAGGCGCTATGCTCGATCTGCTCGGGCTCAACGATCGGGTACTTGTTGCGGACCTCCGCATCGCCCTTCTCGTCCAACTTGTGGGCTAACTCACGGACGTGTGTGAGCGAGTGATGGGCAGTGTGCTTGTCCCGCATCGGCTTGAGCGGCATCCAAAAGACGCTGTGCAGGACGTAGCGGTGGAACAGATACTCGAAAAGACCCAAAACGAGGTGAATAACGGCAAACCAGAGCAAGACGACCCAAATCGGATTGGAGATCTGCGCCTGGGCGATATCAGGCCGAATCCAGTTCCAGAGGAACCAGCAACCTGCGCCCCATGCGACGCTTTGGACCAAGATGTTCAACAGAAACAGACCATGAGCGAAGTCCACGTGCTCATGATCACGATAGGTGAGCAGACGTTTCAACGGTGCAACCCATTCTACCCGAACCGGGGAGACGGTATTCTCCGCCCGTGCGATTCCTCTTGAGCGCGTCCTTCGCAGCTCTTTTGCTTCTCGCCTCTTGCGGAGAGCCGACAAAGGGCGTTGGAGACCCGGGTTCGGTGTTTCCGGGTGCGATGTCCGCAACCCCAGCGGTTTTGCCCAAAGCGGTCCACGTCGCGGGGCAGTACGCCGTGCAATACGAGCTCATCCTTCAGAACGAAGGTACGACGGACATTGAAATCCGGGGCGTGGTCGCCGTCAATCAGAACGGCGAAGAGTTGGAACAGTTGGATCGCGAAGAGTTCGCGCGCAGGACCTCCCTGAAAGGGGGTGTCCTCCCAGCGGGTGAACGCGCCGTGCTCCGCATGGTAGCACTGGCGGACCAACTCGAGGACCTGGAGACGCTCTCACACCGAATTCAGATGGCGCCGGCAGGGGGGAAGGATGGCGAGAAATCCAAGGCCTACACGGTCGCGGGTGGAGTGCTGAAAGTCGACGGCGAAGCCCCCTCGGACTTCGGTCCGCCGGTTGGTCCGGGGAAGTGGCTGGTTCAGGGGCCGCTCGACCCAAGCCCGGGCGCCCAACAAACGATCGAAGAGATCGAAGGGACGCTGGTTCTTCCGCGGCGGTTTCAGGTCAGCCTTACACGCCTTACGAGTGACGGCGCGACATCCTCCGGTTCGGGATCTACCAACGAGGATTACCCTTCCTTCGGCGCCGACGTCCTCGCCATGACAGGGGGCGTCGTCGTTCAAGTTGAGAACGGACTCGACGACCACGCACCCGGACGACCGGACCGCTCCGACCCGGTAGGGAACTTCGTACTCGTCGAAACGGGCACGGGCTTGTACGTGGTCTACGAGGGCCTGCGCAAGGGAAGCGTTTCCGTCCGAGCTGGGGATCGCGTGCCTCCGGGCGCTCGCTTGGGCGCCATCGGAAACACCGGCCTCTCGGTCGAGCCGGAGCTGCGAGTCCGCCTGCTCTCCGCGCCGGACGTGCGTCGAGCGACCAGTCTCGAGTTCGGGTTTCGGACCTATCGCTGGGGGGGATGGATGGAGGGCGTCCCCCGATGGGATGCACTGGTGTCAGCGATGAGCGCAGGCGCGCATAAGGGGGAAACTCCGCCTTCCGGCTCGATCGTCCAGTTTTGATCTTATGATGCAGATCATACCGGCCCCGCAAATCTGGTCATTCTACGGAGAGTGATGGTTGCGCTTCGGCCGCTGGTTTGCGATAACCTGGAACCGTGCAGAAGAGACTGGTCTTGTTATTGTCCGCGATCTGCGTCGGTGTCGCCGCCACGGACGCTTATGGCCAAGTGAAGTGAGCCGCGCCGAGCATCCCCGTGGGGGTTGCAGCGGGTAAGGAACCGAGCGTCTCTATCGGGCGCTTAGACGTTTCTCTCGGGTTCATCTATGAGAACGGCATCATCCCGATTGATGGTTCCAAGCGAGGGCCGAACAAGGACCTCGAGAGCACGGTCTCGAGAACCTTCTTGACCACGCTAACGTATACGGCGAGCCCGAAGCTTTGGTTCGATCTGGTTCTGCCGCATAAGGACACGTCCGCGCCGAAGACCTTTGATGGAAACGAGAACCGCAAGATTTGGCGGCGGTATTCGGGGATGGGCGACGCGATCTTGCTCGGGCGCTATGCGGTCGGGACGCTCGGCGCGCCAGGCGTTGCTCTTCAGGCTGTTGGGGGACTACGGATTCCGACCGGCGAGGCGCGGCCGGATTGGACCTGGACAGCGCGCAACGGCGAGGAGATCGCCGTGCGCGACCCTGTGCTGCAGCCCGGGCAGGGTCAGTGGGATCCTGTTCTTGGACTCCGTTTCGATGGCGCCAGCGGTCGGGTCAACTGGTTCGGATCCGCGCTTTACCGCCTTTCGACCGGACCGAACCGCTACGCCTACCGCTTCGGCAGTGAGCTGCAGGTCATAGCGGGCGGAGCCTGTACTCTCGACAAGAACTGGGACATGAGCCTCATGCTCAACTACATTCACACGGACATGGACACCGACTTCCGTAAGGGCGGTCCAGTTCAGAACACGGGCGGCGACTGGCTTTACGTGACTCCCGGGTTCCGCTACAAATGGGACGCAACTTCGTCTACGGAGCTGTCCGTCATGATCCCGATCTATCGGCGGACGAACGGCAACATCCTTAATCCAGAGTTCGTGCTGAACCTCACGTCTTCCTACTCG
>RFHN01000293.1 GCA_003695835.1 Armatimonadota bacterium | reverse complement strand
GCTGCTGCTCCTTTGCGCCGGCGAAGGCCAGGATCGACGCTACCTCGACTGGCTCGACGCGCTCCGCCGCCAGCTCGGCCTCACCGACGTGGTCCACATGCTCGGCTACGTCGGCAATCCGCTTGAGCTGCTGGCCGCCGCGGACCTGTGCGTGCTGTCGTCCGTCGACCGCGTGACAATCGATCTGCCAGACGGGGACGTCATCGAAGGCGCCAGCAACGAGGGCCTTCCGCGCACGATCCTCGAGGCCATGGCCTGCGGCGTTCCCGTCGTCGCCACCGACATCGCCGGCGTGCGGGAACAGGTCGAAGACGGCGTCACCGGCCACATCGTCCCGCAAGCCGACCCCGCTGCCTTCGCCGCCGCCCTCGAGCGCGCCCTCGCCGACACCGACTGGCGCCGCGCCGCCGGCACCCGCGCCCGCGAGATCGCTCGTACGCGGTTCTCCGTCCCCCAGGCCGCCGCCGGCCTCGCAACTGCCCTGCGCCGGGCCCGAGCGAAATGAGCAACGGACCCAACTGCGATGCAGCTTACCTCCATCCCCTGGACCGACCAGCGGAGGAGCGCTACCTGACCGATCCGCTTCGACGACGCTTCCCGGGCACACCTCGTTGTATCTACGATGTCGTCGCAGACGGAAGGCGCGATACCGTTCATTCCTGCCCATGTGATATGTACGAATGGCCCGTTCCCGGGCCGGTAAATAACCTCGGACCCCATGATTCTTCTCGCACCTTCTTCCGCCTCGCCCCGGAAAGCCGTGACTCTCTTCCTTTGCGCACGGCTCATGCCGCTAACCGCCGAAGATCGCTTCGGCCGACGCGAGGCAAACTCTGGCGCCCTTCGACGACACCGCGCGAATGCCAATATTTCATACTCCGGACCTGGCCGAAATTGCCCACGCGGTATGCGCCTTTGCGGCAGTGCAACTCACGGCTCGTGCAGGCCCGCGCCAGGACGTCTCGGGCGAGCGTCAGTGCTTCCCGACTTCGCTGCCGATGCGCCTGTGGCCCTCACTTCTTACTGAAGATAGGAGATATTATGCTCACGGAGTCCGAACCCCAAGAAGAACTCCTCAAGTTACTCGCGTGCACAGATTGCAGCGGATCCCTGCGACGCAATCCAACGTCGCTGGTGTGCGACTGTGGAAGACAATATCCACTCGTTGGAGGTATCCCACGGTTCGTCAAGTCATCGGCTTACGCTGACAATTTCGAGTACGAATGGACTCGTTTCCGTACGACGCAACTCGACTCTGCCGGGGAAAAGAACTGGGAGCGAAACCTCTACGGAGCCGGGACCGTTGCGGGCTCGAACGAATCCATACGAACCTTCGCGCTGAAGACGGGTATCCGTCCCGAGGAATTGAAGGGGAAGGTGGTCCTGGACGCCGGTTGTGGAATGGGCCGGTTTCTCGAAATGGTCGCGTCTGCCGCCAAACTTGCGATCGGAGTGGACCTTACCCGCGCGGTCGATGTCGCTGCGACTAACTTGGTTGCGAAGTCGAACGTGCATCTGCTCCAAGCCGATTTGCGACATCTGCCGTTCCGCCCGAAAACATTTGATGTCGTCTACAGCATTGGTGTCTTGCACCACACGCCGAGCACCAGAGAGAGTTTTCAGTCGCTCATCCCTCTTCTAAAGCCCGGCGGAGTGATCGCGATCTGGGTATATGAGCGCGCGCCATGGAGGAAGCCATGGTTACCCCCCGCGCAGGCGTTTTCAGATCTCTATCGAATCGTCACCCCCCGTCTGCCAAAGCCACTGCTCCTCAAGTTGTGTCGCGCTCGAGCGCAATTGGGCGAGCACGCCCAACACCCGCTCGCACAGAAACTCCTCAATAAGCTGTTGCCAGCAAGCGACCATCCCAACCTGGAGTGGCGGATTCTGGACACCTTTGATTGGTACTCTCCCAAATACCAGTGGAAGCACACGTCAGACGAGGTGCGCCGCTGGTTCGAGGATGCCGGTCTCGTGAAGATCACCGAACAGCAAGTACCTATTTCATTCAGCGGCGTGCGGCCTTCCGAAAGCGGTCCGTAGTGCCAATACAGGTGCGTATCGACTCCATCCGGGCGATGATGCGCGGTCGCCTTGGTGCTTTGCTAAAGGATGCCGGCCTAACAACCGGGTCGCAACTCGCTGGTTCCTTTCTGAATCTTGCTCGCTCCGCGGTGTTAGGTCGGTACCTCGGAGTAGACGATTTCGGACGGCTGGCAATCGTCTTGTCGACGACTGTCTTCGTTCGGCAGCTCTTAAGTGTGCGAACGTGGGAGTGGGTAATGATCAACTTTTCCCGCGCCTACGTCGCCAAGGACGCGCCTCAAGCGGGGGCCTACGTCCGGGCCGGTTACATTCTAGGGCTCGCCATCAACGGCTGTGCCGCGGTCGTCCTTGTGGCGGTCGCCAACCTTGTGGCCGAATCCATCCTCCACGAACCATGCGTGGCGAGTCTCCTTCGCATCAATGGCCTTCTATTGATTGCCGGTGCAGCAGACGAGACATCGTCGGCGGTTTTACGCGTGCTCGGCAGGTTCCGATGGCTGGCCGCGTACGGAATAGTGGCTGCGTTCCTTCGCTTCGGCGTCGCATGGTTGGTCGCCAGCTTTGACCTCGGCCTCGGCGGTGTGGTCGTGAGCGGCGTCTTCGCACAAGCGCTCGGTGGGCTGTGGCTCTATATTCATACACGCCGGGCCCTGCGAAAGGAGTTCGTGGGGCCCGTCGGGAGCGACGTGCGGATAGCGTTCCGTGACTGGAGAACACAACTGCGGCTCATGGTGACTTTGGGTGCGACCGATACGGTCAAGACGCTCGCTGCAGATCTTGACTTCATTGTGTTAGGTGCGCTTCATGGGCCGTCAAGTGTCGGTTTATACCGAGCGTCTTTAACGCTGACCCAGGGTCTGCATCAGCTAGCCGTACCCACCTATATGGTCTTCTATCCCGAGATGACTAAGGCTGCGGCCGCTCGCGACGCGACCCAAATCAGGGCGCTCATCAAGCAGATGACCTGGTTAGGCCTCGTGTGTGGTTGCATCGCTGTCGTCGCGCTGAGCGCGAGTGCGGCGTGGATCGTTCGTCTCCTATACGGCCAGGGATTTGTAGAAGCGACCACGTTGGTTCGAATAATGTGCTGGTCGCTGCTCGTACTCGCTGTGCAATGGTACAATCCGCTCTTCGTTAGCCTCGGGAAGGCTTTCTGGACGTTTACAGTGCTTGTCCTGGCTCTCATAGGAAAAGCGACGGTGATATTGATCTTTGTGCCCCCTTTCGGCGCAGTCGGATCCGCGCTCGCACACGTTAGTTTTTTCTTTGCGACCATTGTTTTCGTTCTCCTATTGCGTCGGCGTATTGCCCTTCCGGATGGCGCCCCCGCGGAGAACGTGAACTGCGACGAATGTGTGGAATAGCAGGAATCATTTCGATCGATCGCCCCCTGGGCGATGTTCGTGACCAAGTGCTTGCGATGGTGGGCGCTCTTCGCCACCGCGGGCCAGACGACACGGGGTTGTTCGCGCACCCTCGTGCGGTTTTGGGCATGGCTCGACTGAGCGTCATCGACCTGCAGGGCGGGAAGCAGCCCATTGCGAACGAGACGGGGCGCGTCTGCGCAGTCCAAAACGGCGAAATATACAACTACCGCGAGCTGCGCAACGCCCTCAGCGCGCGCGGTCATCGCTTTCAAACGCAGTCCGATACGGAGGTCCTCGTCCACGCGTACGAAGAGTATGGTCTTTCTTTTCCAGAAAAGCTAACGGGCATGTACGCCGTCGCTATCTGGGACTCGGATCGCGAGCGGCTCGTCCTTACCCGCGATCGATTGGGGGAAAAGCCACTGTTCTTCGCTTACGCGCACGGGTGCCTCCTTTTCGCTTCGGAGATGAAGGCACTCATGCGAACCCGAGCCGACCTCGATCTAACGGTCGATGCAGCAGCGCTCGACGAGTACCTGTCGTTCGGCTTCGTGTCGGCGCCGCAAACAATCTATCTCGGGATTCGAAAGCTCGCTCCCGGCCATACACTTGTTGTCGAAGACGGCCAGATAAAGATCACGCGGTATTGGGTTCCGGATCTGCGACCGCCGGCGGGCCGAAATGAAGCTGAAATCACGGATGAAATCGAAGAACTCGTCGAACGATCGGTGCGACGGCAGATGAACGCCGATGTGCCGCTCGGCGCCTTTTTGAGCGGCGGGATCGACTCAAGCGTTGTCGTCGCAATGATGCGCAAGGTATCCAATGGACCCATACGGACGTTCACGATTGGCTTCGATGACAGCGCATTCGATGAGCGCGATCCAGCCCGCACCGTCGCTCGGCACTTGGGAACGACCCACGAAGAACTCGTCCTCGACCCAGATATTGCCGAGATCCTGCCGCGACTCGTCGCCGCGTTCGACGAGCCGTTCGGAGACAAAAGTGTCGTTCCAACGTACTTCGTGGCAAACCTCGCACGCCAGCACGTCAAGGTCGCGCTGTCTGGCGATGGCGGGGACGAAGTATTCGGCGGCTATCTGAGTTATATGGACGCACTGCACAAGGAGCGCCGCGCCAAGCAGATCCCCGCCTCGCTGCGTCCAGTAGTACGGCGAATGTGGCACGTCTACCCCTCCGGGGCGCCGGCGGCGTTTCGCCTCCGAAAGCGGGGCTATAACGCTCAAGATCGCTTCGTCGCCTCCAGTTTTGTCTTCGATCCAGACGCAAAGCGGCAACTCCTTTGCGGCGATGTGCGCGCAAAGATCGTCGCTCTTGACCCCTTGTACCCGAAGGCACGGCATTTCGTCGGCTGCCCGACTTCCGATCTCCTCACCGCGATCCAGTGGAACGACCTGCATCACTATCTACCGGATGACATTCTCGCCAAGGTCGATCGTATGACGATGCTCAACTCGCTCGAGAGCCGCGCACCTCTTCTCGATCACACGCTGGTCGAGCACGGTTTAGGACTTCCCAGACGCTACAAGATTTGGGGGCACGAGGCTAAAGTTGCGCTGCGCAAAGTTGCCGCCCGATACCTTCCGCAAGAGATACTCACTCGCCCAAAGCAGGGGTTCGGGTTGCCTGTGAAGGCCTGGCTCTCGACAAGCCTTGCTCGGCTTGTCGAGGATACTGTTTTGGGCTCACCGCTTAGATCCACAGGATGGTTTCGCCAGGCGGCCTTAGAACGTCTTGTAAGACAGAACCGACACACAGCGGCCGGCCCCTCCAATCGGCTGTGGCTGCTCCTGTGTCTCGGACTATGGCTCGAGGGCTCGGCGAGATGCTGAAAGTTCTCATGCTCACTCCCCACCTCGACGTAGTTGGGGGCACCGAAAGGCAATGCTTGAAGCTCGCGACGGCGCTAGCACACCACGGCGTGGAGACAACGATTTTGACTATGCGACCGACCGAGCATTCTCGCGCGAACGTTCCCGCGGACATCGCGATTACGCGCCTCGACTCCCCGGGCGTCTGGGTGCGCAGAATGAAGCGGTACCTGAGGGCCAAGCGTGCGATTTCTCCGAACTACTCGGAAGGGCGCGCGGGAGTTGCGGGGAATCAACCTTCTAGATCCTTTCTCCGAGAGCTCGGGTCTCTTGTCGGACACAAAATCCCTACCCAGATCGACGAAGCCTTCCTCGAGCGCACGATTACGCGGCTGTGCTCGGCCACCGATGTTGTACATCTTCACGGTGTTTTTTGGCTGCCGATGTTGCGGGCCACAGCTCGCGCGTGTCGCGCCACGAATACCCCCTATCTCGTGAAGATTACGAACGAGCCAGAACGAACCTGGCGATCGCTCAAGGCCGATCCCGCTGCCGTCGGGGCCCTGTCCACGTCCAGCGGAATCATTACCGTGAACAAGCACACCCAAGGCTATTTCCAATGCCGATTTCCGCATGTTCCCACACACTTCATCCCGAACGGCACGGACATCCCCACGCAATCCCCAGTGGCACCTATCCGCGATGTATTGTTTCTTGGTACACTCAAGAAGCAAAAGGGCGTCGACGTGCTCATGCGGGCATGGGCGATGACCAAGTGCACGGATGGTCATCGCCTCTTGATCGTTGGCGACGGCCCGGAAAGACGGGCTCTGGAAGACCTCGCTCGGTCCCTAGGTATCGAACCTCGAGTCCGGTTCCTGGGACTCCGTCACGATGTTGACCAACTCCTCGCAAGGCGCAGGGTATTCGTCCTTCCGTCGCGATGGGAAGGCATGCCCAACGCACTGATCGAGGCGATGGCGCACGGGCTGCCCTGTATCAGCACCTCTGTGGATGGAGTTACGGATGTGCTAGACGACGGCAAGTCCGGGCTTCTGGTCGAACCAGAGAATCCCAAGGCACTCGCACTAGCGCTCGATCGAGTCTTGACCGACCACGCGATGGCGTCTCGCTTGGGCGGCTATGCACGCGCACGCGTAATCCAGAGATTTTCAATCCTCGCAATAATAAAAGAGTATATGCAACTATATGAGAAGTTCCTGGTTCGACACCCCAACCCGAGGTTAGGATGAATCGAGCACTTTCCGAGAAACGCCACTGGGACTCTTTCTGGGCATCCAGGCCCCTACCCCGACCAATTGATATTCATGACCGCTCGCTGGGTAACCATCCGCACCTAGCCTTTCACGATTATTTCTTCAGTCTGCTGAAAGACGCCCACGGGAAAAGGCTGATCGAGATAGGCTGCGCCTCTTCCGTACGCCTTCCCTACTTTGCGCGCGAGTTTGGAATTCAGGTCACTGGCTTGGACTACTCAGAAGACGGATGTGCGCGCGCGCGTGCCCTGCTCAGAGCCGAGCGGGTGAACGGGAGGATTGTTTGCGCCGACATGTTCGATCCACCAGCGGACCTTCTCGGGGCATTCGATATCGTCTTTTCGCATGGCTTGGTAGAACACTTCACCGATACAGCGTCAACGATCGCCACTCTCTCACGCTTTGCCAAGCCAGGGGCAACTCTGATCACTGTAGTACCAAACCTTTGCGGCATCCCTGGATTCTTGCAACGCCTAATTGACCGAGGTGTTTACAACTTGCACGTACCGCTGTCGTGCAAGGACCTCCTCAGTGCTCATGTGGAAGCGGGACTGAAGGTGATCGACTGTCGGTACTTTCTGAGTTCGCACTTTGGGGTGCTCAACACTCGCCGCCCGCGATCCGAAAGGTTCAGGACTGACATAAAGAAACAGGCGCTTCTCAACCTGCGCCGGTGTTCAAAGCTATGCTGGCTGATTGAGCGATACGCTCGCCCGCTTCCATCGTCATTTCTCTTTTCGCCGTATATAATATGTAACGCCCGCATGCCAGATTAAGCTGAAGTTCCCCCGCATGTGATGCCCAGATTTCGCGCATACGCGCGAAATCTGGGCCTTTTGCTTGGTTTGCGCTTTGCAAAATGTTCCCATGTAATT
>RFHN01000292.1 GCA_003695835.1 Armatimonadota bacterium | reverse complement strand
TAAGCGCCCTCGTGAGACGCTCCCGCCACAGCTCCGGACGCTTCGTGAGCAGCAGGAAGTCCAGGTGCTCGCACTCGGCGATCAGATACAGCAGGTCAGTCAGCCACGACACGGGCACCTCGGGATCGAGCCAGTCAGCGAGGCTCGCGACGAACACGCGGCTGGTGACCTTCTCTCGCGGCCACCCAGCGCCTATCAGTTCGCCCGCGCTGCGGTTCCACCGTCTCACGTCCCTTTCTGTCTTGGTGCGCACCCGCGCCTCGCCAGGCCCCCATTTGATCCCACGCCGCCTGGCGAAATGTTCTGCGTAGCAGTTGGCACAGGCTGGGCTGATCTTCGTACACCCGATCCACGGGTTGTAGGTCTTGTCCGCCCACTCGATCTCCGTCCTATCGCCCATTGCATTCCTCCCACGCCGCGAGCCGCAGCGCCGCGCCTTCGGCAAAGCGCTCGGGCGTGATCCGATTCCACCCTGCCTCCAGAAAAGGACTCGGCAGCGGCGGCGGCCATTGGGGCACCGGCCCAGGCGGCCGCGCGCCCAAAGCAACAACCTGCTGCGCGGCCTCAAGCCACGCGCGACAGATCGCGTCCCACACGGCCTGCCCATACTCCTCCTGGCTGGAGAAACGAGGTGGCTGCCCAGACCCCCTGGCGAACCGCTGCCGACCGACCGGACGCTCCTGCACGATCTTGTCGCTAGCGGGCATACCGACAGCCCTCAGCACCACCAAAAGAAAGCAAGCCCAGGGACCACCCCTGGGCTTGCCCCGCGCCCGGTCGCCGCGAAAGTGGGGAGTCGGGGGTTCCGGGCGCGGTTGTCTTCATGATACGACCAGAACCTTCCACCAGGGCGCGTAGGCGCTCGTATCACTCCACCTTTCCCACATGGCCTCATGAGCACGAAGGGGGACCCCGTGGGTCTGGCGGGCAAACGCCACGGCGGGATCGCAATCGACGCGCACGATCAACGGCGTTGCCCCGAGCGCCTCGGCAAGCGCGTAGTAGGGCGCGATTTCTACTGCGGTCGTGTTCGTGTTGTCCACGACAATGATCCGACCGGCCTTGGGGTCCTGAAGAGCGCTGAGGTACGACATCAGGCACCACTGGTGAGCCTCAGGTAGCCTCTCTGGAGCGAAGTCCGAGTAGTCAGGCTTGAAGTACGCGTCGACGCTCGCGTACTCGATCCCGTAGCGCTCTTCAAGACCGCGCGCGAGCGTGCTCTTCCCAGAGCCTGGGATTCCGCTCAGAATGAGCACGGCCTTGCTGGCCGTGCTCTCGATGAAATCCACGAGTCTTTCGTCGATCTTCATTCGCTGTGTCCCTTGGGCGTGAACACGGAATCCTGACAGCGCTGACACATTCCGCTGATCTGCCATTCGCGCATGGACAGTTCGTCTCGGATCTCACGCACCGGCTGCGCGCAGAGCGGACAGATCGGGTAGCCGTCGTCGCCGGTCTTGACCGGCATCTTGCAGCGTGGCGGGGTTCCGAACTTCTCGATGTAGCGGCGCATGTAGGTCATCCGGCCCTCCTCCGCAGTCGTAGTTACCAGGCGCTCGCCGAATCAACCAAAAGACCGCCGCCCCGCTAGGCGCCGCTCGACGCCGCGCCCTACGGAAGACCAGAACCGGATGGGCTTCTCAGGACTCGAACCACTCGTCGATCCGGCGCAGCACGTCTTCTACGTACTTCTTCTCCCCGGCCTGGGCGACAGATCGCACCCGGCGACGAATCTGCGCCATGCCTTCTGGCGGATCAACGTAGTCCAGTTCTCCACCAAGCCACTCGTTGAAGAAGAAGCTCTTCTGCTGGTCGTCAGCAAATCGAAAGACGAAAGCCACGTCAAGAATGGACGCCTCGATCTCTTTGTTGTAGCACCTCACCCCTCTCGTGGAGTGCTTCAGGCAGACGTTCCCGTACTTGAAGAACGGGTGCCGCCCAAGGCCGAACTCGGGCTTTCGCCTCTGTCGCTTCGTCGCGACTCGCCAGTGGTCCACCTCGTGGAGAACTATCGTCCAGAACGGCGTCTCGGGAGGCAGGAGATAGCGCCGTACGTCAGCGCACAGCGCCTTACCGTCCCAGGCGTATTCGGCGCCGTCGGCCCGCTGAAGTTCGATCCCGTGCTCCTGCCTGTAACGGTGAACACGACGCTGCATTGCCCGGTCGTCTAGGCAGAAGAGCGATTTATTAGGCATCGCCGCCCTCTTCCTGCGCCGACAGGAACCTATCGACGTAAGCCAGAAGGGCCGCCGCCGGATCGTCGGCCGTCACGTCGCGAGCGTCCTGGTCGTAGACAACGAATCTCCCGTCCGGGGATCTGTGAATGAAAATCGTGTCGTCCGGCTCCATGCCTACTCGCAGCGCGTGAAACGCCGCGGCGAGACCCTGAGCGCTATCGTGCCGATCCAATCGAGTAGTCCGTGCCGTCACTCTCTACCGCCTGGTCGTCAACCATTCCGACGTCGGAAGCGCAACCACCAGAGGGTCAGCGCCAGCGATCTTGAAGCGCCGATTCTTGATGGAAACGGTAAGCCCGCCTCTGCACGGCGCGCGCCAAATCACCCGTTCTCGCTCCAGCGGGCCATCTTCGAGCAGAATGATTCGGATGTAGCGCTCGCGATCTGGCCCGCAGCCCGCACACAGCGTTGCGTTGGCCTTCTTGCGTCCGCGCAGGATCTGGCCGCATTTCTCGCATGTCCCGTAGCGGGCGTGCGCTCTGGCGCACGCTTGGCACACAACCGATGTCGCGAAAGTGGTCTCGGAGTCGAACGCGAGGCAGAATCGGCATTGGCGACCTAGCACAGCCCGCCTTCGCCGACGTTCTCGCTCGATGCGGCGTTTCTTCACGGCCGGCCTGGTCACGCACGCCCTGTTGACGCACCGAAGCGAGCAATAGCGCGCCCGGTTAGACCGCCGCCTGATCGGGCCTCCGCAGAAGGTGCAGGCTCGCGTCGTTTTCGCTCTACTCATGGTCTAGTCGTCGTTTCCCCCGCACCTCATCGAGCAAGCGCAGGAGTTCCTCGTCCGTCTCGTCGCCGGGCCAGGTCCCGAAAATCGCATCGAACCAGTGGCTCTTCTGCTCGGATTCGAGCCTCGTTTGCAGCGCGCCGACGATCTCCTGCGTCTCGGAGAGCGCTTGCTTGAGTTCTGCGAGCGCCGACG
>RFHN01000291.1 GCA_003695835.1 Armatimonadota bacterium | reverse complement strand
GAAGCGCCTCGAAACGGGACAGACGGTCGTCGTCATGCTCTCGTTGGCGGAGAGCGAGGTGCCCGAGGTCATTCGCCGAATCAGCGCAAGGGCGGGTGTGGTCGCGATGATCTACAACCCGCGCGATTTCCTCCCTCCCGGCGCCACGTTGAAGGGCACGCCGGCGACGGACCCCGATTTCCTCGCTCAACTCGCGGCTCCGGGAGTGCGCATTCAGTTGATGGAGAATCCGCATGGCAGTATCCGTTAGAAGGCGAACAGCTCGCGAGTACCTGCACCTGCTCGAAGCGAGCGGGGCGGACTACTTCTTCCTGGCTCTCGCCCTCTTTTGCGTCCAGTTCGTCGCTGGCGCGAGCATTCAGCAGATCTACGTCGGCATTGTCTTGGGACTGCTGTGCGGCGCGGGGTGTCTGTTCAGCTTTGTGTTTCGACGGGCCATGGGACAGGCTCGCTGGCTTCGGAAGGCGACTTGGATCCAGCTTGGCGTCGTCGTCTTTTGTATCGCCTTTTTGCGCCCGTTCAACATGATGTTGGTGGAAGGCGGCCTTCCGTGGTCCTTCTTCCCCGCCGTGTTTCTGATGCTGTTCTGCGTCGTCGGATCTTTCTTCGCCTGGAACGACGACTCGGTGATGTTTCTCATCGTCCCGGCCGTGTCGCTGTTCGGCATCATGAGCTGGCTGGAGACCGCGGGGACGTTGTTTGGCGTTCGAGTCTTCGACGTGTCGTTCGTCTTGTTCATGGTGGGGATTTCGATGCTGATGTTCCGCCTTCACATGCGCAGGATGTACGCGCGCGCCCTGGCCGCGGGCATCGAACGACCAGAACAGCTGTACCGCGCTCCCTGGCGCTCCGTGGCTGGCCCGACCCTTGCTATCTTCTCCATCCTCGTCATCTGTCTGATCTCGTACTTCCTCGCCCCGTTAGTCCAGACGGGCGTCGAGACGCTGACAGGAAACCCGACGATCGCCTTCACGCCGCCCCGCTTGCCCGGCTCGGGCGTCAATCAGGAACAGGTCTCGATGGAGATTGGGCAGGGGCCGACGACGGCGTCGGATCTGCCAATCTTGGAGATGGAGTTCACTGGGCCGGTGCGCTATCTCCGTGAGCGGGTCTACGATACGTATCGAGGTAGGGGCTGGACCGTCTCGGCGACCTTCGACGAGCTCCGCCCGAGTGGCATCCCTCCCACCTTTGTTGAGGGCGCAAAGGTCTACTTTTTCCCTGACGGGCAGGTACCTATGACGGAACCGGTAACCGCCGTGATCCAAGCCGTCAGTCGTCCTCTCCGATTCTTGCCTCTGCCCGGCATACCAAGACGGGTCGAGTTTCCGGGGACGCTGAGCCTCTCGAGACGAGGAGCGGTCGTCATGCCTCAAGGGGGGCTTCCCTCGGGGACCTCTTACGCGGCCATCGCCTACGAGTACGTGCCGGATGAATACGTACTTCGCGAGGCGCCGCCCATTGACTATCAGCGTATCTATAACATCTACATCCAGACCGACCGCTACGACCGTCGAGTCGTCGAATTGGGTCGTGCCATCGCCGACCAATACGACAATCAGTACGACAAGGTGATGGCGCTCAAGCGCCACATCGAGAGCACTTGCAAGTACAACCTCAAGGCGCGGGCGATTGAAGAAGACGTAGACAAGGTTTACGCGTTCCTCAACGATACGCGTGAGGGGTACTGCGATCTCTTCGCGTCCTCCCTTGCGGTGCTTTGTAGGGTCAACGGCATCCCTGCGCGCGTCGTCGCCGGATACATCGTGTTGCCGAACGAGGTCGAGGGCAAGCAGTACACCGTGCGGGACCGCCACGCCCATATTTGGACTGAGGTTTACTTCGAGGGACTCGGATGGATCCCGTTTGACGCGACGGAGGGTGCGGACGCGGTTCCCGGTGCAGGTGTCGGCTCCCTCTTGGCAGACGATGAGGGACGCGCGGCTGTCCTGTATCTGACGATCGGGTCCATTGTTGTCGGGCTTGCGCTTCTGTCCTTGCTCGGATACGTACTCTTGAAATGGCGGCGCGCGTACCGTTCGATTCCGCCGGAGCAGCGAGCCTTGGCTGCCGCTTATCGCCGATTTTTGAGACTGGTTCGAGCGCTGACGCGCAGGGCGAAGCTGCCCTATGAAACGACTCAGGAGTACGTGGCTCAGGTTGCAGGTGAGACGCCGGATCCGGAGCAGTTGAGACGGTTAGGGGAGCAGTTCGACCTCGCCATGTATGGGCCGCAGGGGCCGACAGACGACCTTTTGCATCAGATCGAGGAAGAACTGGTCGCCGTCGCTAAATGGAAGGCGAACGGGAGGAAGAATGGCCGATAGGGCGGATTCGCGCGCCGTCCTGCTCACCGGGAGCGAACCGTTGCTGCGCGTGGAGAGGCTTCGGGAGCTGCGGGCTATTGCCGGCGAGGAGGGATTGGACCTCGTCGAGGTCGCTGGGCCGCAAGTTCGGGCTACGGAGACCCTCGACACACTGCGAACTCTACCCTTCTTTTCGGAGAAAAAGGTGGTGATCGTGCGGAACGCCGAGCGGATTCCCAAAGGGGAGAAGGAAACCTTGGCGGCAGGTATCGCCGACCTACCTGAGCACGCTCTGCTCATTTTCGTGGACGAGCCGACCGACGAGGAAAAGGCCTTGCCCAAGTCAGACGCACTCTATAAGGCCCTAAAGAAGCACGGTCGCGTCGAGACGCTCACCCTGGCAAAAGGCGAGGCGCAGAAAGAGATCGCCAAGAGGGCGAAGGCGCTGGGCGTCGAGATCACGTCGGAGGCGCTGCAGGCCATCCTCGAAATGACGTCGGAGCAGGTTACGGAAGCGACGTCCGAGCTGGAGAAGTGCGCGCTGTTCGTAGGCGAGGGCGGGACCATCACGCCGGAGGTCGTGTCCGAGGTTGCGACACCTTCCCGAGAGTTTCGCGTGTTTCAGTTGCTCGATGCCATCTGCGCGGGCCAGACGGGTCAAGCGCTCGCGACGCTTCAGGATCTGTTGGTTGAAGGGAAAAAGCCCGAGGAAGCTGCCTTGCGAAACGTCTTTCCAATGCTCTATCGCCAGTTGCGACTGCTCTTTCAAGCCCGCTTGGTCGTGGAACGTTTGAGCCAAGAGGAGCTTTCGCGCTGTTATCCTTCGCGGTATTCCTGGGCGGAAGTCTCCAGCCAGTGGCAACGGGACAAGTTCCTTCGCCTCGCCAGGGGACTTACCTTGGAGCAGATCCGTGCGATGTTCGAGCGACTGGTTCAGGCGGACGCTGAGCTCAAGGGGGCTCTTCCCGCGTTGAACGGACGCGAGACGCTGGAGCGGTTCGTGGCGTCCCTATGCGCCCTTGCGCAGCGGACGGCGTCCTCTGGCGCCATTCGGTAAACTGCCGTTTCGGACATGGCCACGGTAACGGGCTCCGGTACATTGCCAGAATCGAAGCGAACAGACGCATGGTGGGTGCAGCCGCTTGGGATTGCAGTCGGCCTCTTGGTCTTCATCGCCTATGCGACCTTCCGCGCCTTTGAGAACGACCTCTATTTGACGACGCAGCACCTTGCCAGTGCGTGGTCATCCGGCCAGGTGGCGGATCTACTCAGCCCCTTCTATTCGCCGTTGTTCGTCGTGGACTGGAAGATCTTCGGGAAGAGCGTTTCGCCCGCGCTGCTGATTCTGATCTTCCCTCTCAGTTTCCGCTTGACTTGCTACTACTTCCGCAAGGCGTACTACCGCGCGTTCTTCCTGAAGCCGCCGGCATGCGCCGTTCCCAGCGCGAACAAGAGCAAACGGTGGACGGGCGAGATGTTCTGGCCGATGGCGTTCCAGAACCTTCATCGCTTCACGTTCTACTTCGCCGTTCTGTTCCTCTTGAATCACCTGCACGACGTATACAAGGCGTTTCACTTTGTGGACGGCTGGGGGATGTCGGTCGGGACGCTGGTTGTGATTCTTGACGTAGTGCTTCTGTCCCTGTATGTGTTCGGTTGTCACTCTTGCCGCCACTTGGTCGGCGGGCGGTTGGACTGCTACAGTTGCGACGCGTTGAGCCGAACGCGATATGGGATGTGGCGAAAGGTAACGTTCCTCAATCAGCGGCACGCGCTGTTCGCGTGGATCAGTTTGATTTGGGTGGCATGCGCGGACCTGTATGTCCGCTCCGTGTGCGCGGGCGTGATCCCGGATGTGATTCTGTTCAAGGTGGGGCACGGTGGCTAACTACGAAGTCTTCGAATACGATGTGTTGGTGATTGGAGCGGGCGGCTCGGGGCTCCGAGCTGTCATTGGCGCTCGGGAGAAGGGCGCCAGTGTCGGCGTCGTCACGAAATCGCTTCTTGGTAAGGCCCATACGGTCATGGCCGAGGGCGGCGCAGCCGCCGCGCTCGGCAACTACGACAAAGAGGACAACTGGAAGGTTCACTTCCGCGATACGATGCGCGGCGGTAAGTTCCTCAACAACTGGCGCACCGTGGAGATCTTTGCCAAGGAAGCGCCGGACCGGATCCTCGAGTTGGAACGATATGGTGCGGTCTTCGACCGAACGCCCGAGGGTCTCATCTCTCAACGCGCCTTCGGAGGACATGCGTATCGGCGTTTAGCGCACGTCGGGGACCGCACCGGCCTCGAGCTCATTCGAACGCTTCAGGACCACGCCGTTCGCCTCGGCATGGAGGTCCACATGGAGACGACGTTGACGCGGCTCCTCAAGGATGGCGACCGCATCATCGGCGCGGTCGGCTATCGGCGCGGGGACGGGTCCATCGTCATCTTCCGCGGAAAGGCCGTCGTGCTCGCAACCGGCGGTTGGGGCCGGATGTTCCGATACACGTCGAATTCGTGGGAAAGCACGGGCGACGGACTGGTCATGGCGTACGAAGCCGGGGCCGTCCTGAAGGACGTCGAGTTCATGCAGTTCCACCCGACCGGAATGATTTGGCCGCCCGGAATGCGCGGCGTGCTCGTGACGGAAGGTGTGCGCGGCGAAGGCGGCATCCTGCGGAACAGCAAGGGCGAGCGGTTCATGTTCAACCACGTGCCTGAGTTCTATCGGGCGGAGACTGCGGAGACGCCGGAAGAAGCGGCGCGCTGGGTCGAAGACAAGAAGAACAACCGCCGCCCGCCGGAATTGCTGCCGCGGGACGTCGTCGCCCGAGCCATCTACAAAGAGGTCAAGGAAGGTCGCGGTTCGGAGCATGGCGGTGTGTATCTCGATATTTCTCATAAAGGCGAGGCTTACATCAAGAAGAAGCTTCCCAGCATGTACGATCAGTTCCTCCATCTCGGGGACGTGGACATCACGAAGCAGCCGATGGAGGTCTATCCGACCGTTCACTATGCGATGGGGGGCGTAGACACGGAACCGGAGGAATGCAAGACTTCCCTTCGCGGTCTGTTCGCCTGTGGCGAAGTGGCGTGTGGATTGCACGGCGCCAATCGGTTGGGCGGCAACTCCCTGACCGACCTGCTTGTCTTCGGACGGCGTGCCGGCGAAGCCGCCGCTGAATTCGCCAAGACGGAGGGGCATCCGGAAACGCCGATGGATCAGGTTGAGGAAGAGGTGGAGCTGCTGATGCGTCCTCTGCAAGGCGGCGACGGCGAGAACCCGTACACGATCCAGTCGGAGCTGCAGGAAGCGATGCAGGAAGGCGCCATGATTGCGCGAACGGAGGAAAGCCTAAAGCAGACGCTCGACAAGATTCTCGAGCTCCAACGGCGAGCAAACGACATCCGGGTCGCAGGATCGCCCGCCTTCAATCCGGGGTGGAATGCGGCGCGGGATACGTTGTACATGCTGATCAGCAGCGAACTGATCGTTCGGGCTGCACTCGAGCGGAAAGAGAGTCGCGGAAGCCATTGGCGACTCGACTACCCGAACGAAGACGAGTTTTGGAGCAAGCACAACATCACCGTGCGAAAGGGAGAGAACGGGGAGCCGGTGATTGAGCCGCGGCCGGTACCGGAGATGCCCGAGGAGCTCAAGAAGATTCTGGAGGAAGGCGCGTAACATGGCAAAGACGATCACTCTTCGCGTGTTTCGAGGAGACGCAAACGGCGGGACGACTCAAGACTTCCGAGTCGAAACGTTCCCCGGAATGGTGGTGCTGGATGCGATTCACGTCATCCAAAAGGAGCAGGACCCGTCGCTTGCTTGTCGGTGGAACTGCAAGGCGGCGAAGTGCGGTTCTTGCAGCGCCGAGGTCAATGGAATGCCGAGGCTGATGTGCAAGACGCGCGTTGACGCCCTTCCGACAGACAAGCCGATCGAAGTGTTTCCGCTCAAGACGTTTCCGGTGATCAAGGACCTGGTCACGGACGTATCGTGGAACTACGAAGTGGCGAAGAAGATTCAAGGGCTGACGCTGGCTGACGAAGGCAGCAAAGAACCCTTGAGGATGCAGCAGATCGACGTGGACCGCGTCCAAGAGTTCCGCAAATGCATCGAGTGCTTCCTCTGCCAAAACACCTGCCATATCCTTCGGGACAATGAACGGAAGGACGTCTTCTTCGGGCCAAGGCAGATGATTCGCCTCGCCTCCCTGGAGATGCACCCGTTGGATGTCGCGGATCGTACGCAGTTCCTGAAAGAGGTCGCGGGGGTCGGCGCCTGCAATATCACGAAATGCTGCACGGAAGTCTGCCCTGAGCACATCCAAATCACGGACAACGGGATTATCCCACTCAAGGAGCGCGTCGCGGACACCTACTTCGATCCCGTCCGCAAGCTTCTGCGCTGGGTGGGCGGACGGAAGTAG
>RFHN01000290.1 GCA_003695835.1 Armatimonadota bacterium | reverse complement strand
AGTATCGGCAGCCTCGATACTTGGTGCTGAAGAGCAAGCGGATTTCTGAGGCGTCCTCGTGCGCAATGCCCAGTTCCTCACGGATCCGCTTGTGCCAGTACTCTGCGAGCGCCTCCGCCGTCTCCACGCCCATTCCGTGAACCAAGAGATACTTTCGATACTCGCCCTCGTCGAACAACCGCCGCTCCAGCGCCGTGACCTGAGGCCCGACGGTGACGATGTGAAAAGCGGCGACGTCCATCCGCCCGCTCTCCTTCGAGGCGAAGAAGTCCGCGATGCAGAGCCGGCGGCCGTCCGACTGGCGCGGAAAACGGATCCGCTCCACCTCGCAATGGGTCTCCGGGTCATACAGGATCAGGTCGTTCCCTTCGCTTTGAGCAGGGAAGTACCCGTACGCAACGACCGGCTCGAAGACTTCCTTGAGTTCCTGCTTCAACTCTTCGAACTCCGGTGCGGCGACTCCGGCGAGATACTCATTGAACTCCAGGTTTGACATCTCTTTGGGTCGGCGGTAGCCCCACTGGCCCCGGAATAGTGCGACTTCGTTGATGAACGGATACACATCCTCGATGGAGATGTCACGGACGACTCTGCGACCCCAAAACGGTGGTGTAGGAATCTCCTCGGCCGGCTGCACATCGCTCTTTGTTCCGTCGAAACCAAGCAGGGCTTCGATGTCTGCGGGCACGCGATGGCTGCGCGGTCGCGGTTTTGCCGGTGCGCCGGACGCCTTCTCCAGCTCCTTGGCTTCCGCGCCGGCTGAGATCTCCTGCATGATGCGAAGCCCTTCGAAGGCATCCTGGGCATACCAAACCTTGCCTTTATACAACTTTCGGAGATCTTCTTCTACATAACTACGCGTAAGTGCCGCGCCGCCGAGCAGGACGGGGTAGTGGTGTTTGCCCAGCTCGTTCATCTCCAGCAGGTTGTCGCGCATGACGATCGTGCTCTTCACCAAGAGACCGCTCATGCCGATCGCGTCCACGTTATGCTCTTCCGCCGCACTCAGGATCGCGCTCAAAGGCTGCTTGATTCCAATGTTCACGACGCGATACCCATTGTTCGAAAGGATGATGTCCACGAGGTTCTTGCCAATGTCGTGAACGTCTCCGGAAACGGTAGCCAGAACGATGGAACCGCGATCTTGGCCCTCTACGCGGTCCATCTTCGGTTCCAAGTAGCGAACCGCGGCTTTCATGACCTCGGCGCTCTGGAGCACAAACGGCAGCTGCATTTTGCCTTCGCCGAAGAGATCGCCCACCGTCTTCATTCCGTCCAGCAGAATTTCGTTGATGATCTGCAACGGCTCGTACCGGGTGAGCGCCTCATCGAGGTTCTGCTCCAGATCTTTCCGAATACCTTGTATGATATGACGCTTCAGGCGCTCCTCGATCGGCAGATCCTCCAAGTTGGCGGACTCTTGAATCGTGGCGCCCTCTTCCTCGAAGCGGGCCATGAATTCGACCAACGGATCCTTGTCGTCCACCCACTCATTGAAGACCAGGCGGCGAGCCGCCTCCCACAACGCGTCGGGCACCTGATTTCGAGGGAGGATCTTCCCGGCGTGGACGATCGCACTCGTGAGGCCGGCTTCGAGCGCATAGTAAAGGAACACCGAATTCAAAATATGCCTCGCCTGAGGCTTCAAACCGAACGAGATGTTGCTCACTCCGAGCAGCGTGTTGACCCTCGGGTGGCGGCGCTTGATTTCGCGGATCGCCTCGATGGTTTCCACGGCGGCCGTTCGAAACTCGGGATCCCCGGAACCCAGCGTGAAGGTCAGCGTGTCGAGAAAGACATCCTCGTCCGGGATCCCATAACGGCGCGTGCCCTCGAGAATCCGGTCGGCGATCGCCACCTTGCGCTCCCGATCCTTGGCCATGCCGTCTTCATCAATCGTCAGGCCGACGACGGCTGCTCCGTACCTCTTGCAAAAGCCCAGGACCCTCTCCGTCCGAGCGTCCCCATCCTCGAAGTTGATCGAATTGACGATCGGTTTGCCTGGCAAACGCTTGAGGGAACGTTCGATGACGCGCTCGTCGGTCGAGTCCACCATGATCGGAATCGTCACCTGCCGAGCGGCTTCGAAGAGCAACCGATCCATGTCGCGCACTTCGTCGCGACCGACGTAGGCAGTGCACACGTCCAGCACGTGCGCCCCTTCCGCCTCCTGCTCCCGCGCCATCTCCGTCAGCCCCTGCCAGTCCTCTTCCGCCAACAGCTCGCGAAAGCGCTTGCTCCCATTGGCGTTGGTCCTCTCGCCCACGATCACGAACGAGGGAGACTGGTCGTATGGCTGGTACTGATACAGCGATGCCAATCCCGTGAGCGGCGAAAACTCTTCGGTACGCGCGGCTTGGAGCGTCCGAACCGCCTCCGCCAGGGCGCGAATGTGAGCGGGAGTCGTTCCACAACAGCCTCCAACCAGGTTTGTGCCAAATTCCTGGACGAATCTCACTTGATGTTCCGCCAGAGCGGCCGGCGTGAGACGGTAAACCGTGCGCCCGTCCACGACCTCGGGAAGCCCCGCATTGGGCTGAACGCTCACGAAACCGTCCCAGTGCTTCGAGATGGCCCGCACGTACGGAGCCATCTCCTCCGGGCCGGTGGCGCAGTTCATACCAAAGCCGACAACGTAGGGAAAGAGAGAGGCTGTGAGGATCGCCGCCTCGATCTCCGTTCCGAGCAACATCGTTCCCGTCTGCTCGATCGTTACCTGCACCAAGACCGGCAGCTCGACGCCCGTCCGCTCCATGGCGTCTCCTGCAGCGACGAGCGCGGCTTTCAGGTGCAGCAGGTCCTGGAGAGTCTCGAGGAGCAGGGCGTCTACGCCGTTTTGAATGAGAGTAGCAAAGGCAGTCGCGTAACTCTCGACGATCTCATCGAAGGCGACCTGCCCAAGTGTAACCAGTTTCGTTCCCGGCCCCAGCGCTCCCAAAACGAATCTCGGTTTGTCTGGGGTAGAGGTCGCGTCAGCGGCCTCGCGGGCCAACCGTGCGGCCGCCGCGCAGATCTCCTCCATGTGGTCACCGATGCCGTACTCGTCCAGGACGTACCGGATCGCCCCAAAAGTGTTGGTTTCGACGACATCCGAGCCAGCCTCGAAGTACAAGCGGTGGAGCTCTCGCACTACATCGGGGCGACTCAAACAGAGGAACTCATTGCACCCATCGTGTCCGCCGAAGTCGTCAATCGTTAGATTGCGCGCCTGGTACTCCGTGCCCAGCGCGCCATCACAAACCAGCACCCGCTCGCGCAATGCGCGAACGAGCGGCGATCGTTCCACGGCGTCGCTCCATCTGCTCACCTGCCGAAAGTATATCTCTTGGCCGAGGTGTTAGCGCCTTCTCGAGGTGGCATAATAGCCGCGATGTTCAAGGTTGCAGTGCTTGCCGGCGATGGAATTGGGCCCGAAGTCGTGGCCGAGGCGTGCAAGGTCCTCACCACCATTACAGACCAGTTAGAGTTGCAAGAATCTTTAGTGGGTGGAGCGGCGATTGATGCCGTGGGCGAGCCACTGCCCGCCGACACCCTTCGCCTCTGCCTGGAGAGCCACGCGGTCTTACTCGGTGCGGTCGGCGGCCCGAAGTGGGACAACCTCCAGCCCCCCGAGAAACGGCCGGAAATCGGCGCGCTTCTGGCTCTGCGCAGGGAACTGAACCTCTACGCCAACCTGCGCCCCGCGAAGATCTTCCCCAGTCTGATGCACGCTTCGCCAGTGCGATTCGGCCCATCAGGCCCCATAGATTTAGTCGTCTGTCGCGAGCTAACTGGAGGTATTTATTTCGGCAAGCCTCGAGAAAGGCGCGAGAACGGCGAAGTTGCCGTGGACACATGTGTTTACTCGAAAGCGGAGATCCGACGAATCGCAACCCGCGGTTTCGAAATCGCCCGCCAACGCCGAAAGAAGGTGACGACCGTGGACAAAGCGAACGTCTTAGAGACAAGCAGGCTCTGGAGAGAAGTCGTCACGGAGATCGCCGAGGTCTATCCAGACGTGCAGAACGAGTTCATGCTTGTGGACAACTGCGCGATGCAACTGGTTCGCGACCCTGGCCAGTTCGATGTCATCCTCACGGAAAACATGTTCGGTGACATCCTCAGCGACGAAGCGGCTCAAGTAACCGGCTCCCTCGGAATGCTTCCCAGCGCTTCTCTTTCGGATGCGGATGCAGCGAGCAACACCGTGTTCGGCCTCTACGAGCCGGCTCACGGCTCCGCGCCGGATATCGCGGGGCAGGGCATCGCCAATCCCCTCGCCACCATCCTCTCCGCAGCCATGATGCTCAAGTATTCGTTCAAGATGGAGAAAGAGGCGTCCGCGATTGAGAGGGCAGTAGAGCGCACGCTCGAAGACGGCGTCCTGCCTCGGGACCTCGGCGGAAACGCCGGAACGAAAGAAGTGGGGGATGCGGTCGT
>RFHN01000289.1 GCA_003695835.1 Armatimonadota bacterium | reverse complement strand
CGGAACCTGTTGTTGGCGGAGGTGCCGGCCGGAGGGTGCGGCTTTTACCTGACGGACGCTCCGACACTGGAGCTCGAACATCTGACACTGGCGAAGGCGCCGGTTTTGTACACCGGCAGCCCGGCGTCGGTGACGTTGAAAAACAGCCTGTTGGTCGAGGTGGCGGCCATCCAGGACTACACGGGCCGGAACGACCGGGCCTACGGCAATGCCGAGGAAGCGAGCGCGGCCGGGGTGTTCCAGACTGTGGGAGGCGGCGCCTATTACTTGGCCGCCAACAGCCTTTATCGGGATAGAGGCACCGACCAAATCGACGCCAACCTGCTGGCCGATTTCGCCGAGATGACTACCTATCCCCCCGAACTGAGGGCAACCGCGATCACCAGTTCCGACACGTGGGGTCCGCGAACGGCGCGCGATACTGACCAGCCGGACTTGGGCTACCATTATCCCGCCTTGGATTACTGGGTCAGCCAGGTGGCCATTCAAAACGCCACCTTGACGCTGCGCAACGGCGTCGCGGTGGCCGCCGGGGCGCCGGACGGCTTTGAACTCGACCCGGGCGGCACGCTGACGGCGGAGGCCGGAACGCTGGAAATGAACCGCCTCCTCCATCAGGCCGTCGCACAGGAGACGTCGGATGGGGCCGTGACGCTGATCGCCCAAACCGGCGCCAGCGGCGCCTCGCGAGCGGTGGACCTGCGCGCTACGCAACTGGTCATGCCCGCGGGCAGCGGAAGTCACTTCAGCGGCGGCGCGGCAACCGCCCAACTGGCGCTGCGGGACTGTGAAGTTTACGGCGGGCTCCTCTCCTGCTGGGGAGCGGGGTACATCCTCCGCTCTTGGGGCCTCTACAACAATCTCTGGGCGCGCGTCAGCGTCAGCCTGGGAAACGGCGCAGACAACAACCTGACCGTCCATGCCCGGAACAACACCTTCTGGCATTGCTCGGTCAGTCCGAACATGGCGCCCGGAGGAGCGTGGGAATGGAAAGACAACCTATTCGATCACGGGGCCATCTGGCTCTACTACGCGTGGCCGCAGAACGACCACAACGGCTATGTGGGTTTGAGTCCGATGTATGGCAGCGGCGGCAACGATGTTTCCCTTGACAGCCTGGATTACCTCGAGGACGCCTGGGGCCGGGGTTGGTATTCGGACACAACCCGGCTGACCGGCGCTGGCAGCCGCACGGCGGCCGCCGCCGGACTCGCGGACTACACGACGGGGCTCGATCAGAACCTGGAGGGGACCGGCATGGTCAGCATCGGTTTCCACCACCGCTCCGAAGCGCCCCGCCGGGTGGCGCACTGGCGGTTCAACGGAGCCAACTGGCTCGAGAGCGAGCAGGGCCAAGGACCTGAGAGCGCGCTTGGAGCCACCGCCGAGACGGGTTTCGACGGCACGGCCCTCCGGTTGAGTGGGGCCAGCGCAAAGCTGATCTACCCAGAGATGCAACCCACCGGAGTTGCGCCAAACCTGAGCCTTCAGAAGGGCTCCATCCGCCTGTGGTTCAAACCGGATTGGACCCTGTCCACCGTTCCAACGCGCGCGACGCTGCTCGAGGTCGGGGAGACTGTCGGCAACCAGTGGTCCCTGTATTTCAAAAACGCAGGCGGAACGCCGGAGATCGATCTCATCTCAGGAAATCCAGGAACCCCTCAGCTCCACATGCCAATGGATGGCACCTTCTTTTCCAAATGGGCGAACTCGCCCGCTGATTGGCTCCGACTGAGCGTAACCTGGGGTTCGCCGTCTCTTTGGCCGGTTAACAAGGTTTACGCCGACAGCCAACCAGTCTCCTTCAACTATGGAACTTGGAAATACTACGGCGGCACGGGGATCGATCCCGCCGACTTGCCAGATGCTGCTGTGCGCGGCCAAGGCTTTGCCCTCAGCAGCGCTCATGCCGGAGGGAATGTCGCTGGGGGATTGGTGGACGAAGTCGAACTGTTTAACTACCCGATCGGAAAAGTGGAACAACTGTGGGGGGAGCATGCCTGGGCGGCGGAGGCCCAAGCCACTCCCACCCCGCACATTACGCTGCGGCAAACGGATGATCCCCGGCTGGATGCGACCGCCTACTACTACTGGCGGCGACCGTTCGGAGCAACCACCTGGACGAAGGTTCAGGATAATCCCACCAGCGCCCGGACGATTGAAGACTCGAACGTCGCGGTGAATGTGCTCTACGAATACGCCCGGTCGCAGACCGACCCGCCAGGAGAGGACTTGCAGGGAGTGCAGACGGTTGGCATCGAGCTGGAGCCCGTGCACCAGCGCGGTCACGTTATCCTGTTGGTGGACCCGACGTTCCTCCCGGGTAGTCCCAATGACTTGAGTGCCGAGATTGCGCAGCTCAAGGAAGACTTGGTCGGCGATGGATGGACGGTTGCCGGCCCGTTGGAGGCTCGCAGGCATGAGGAGCAGACAATCTCGCCCGCCATCCAGTATAGCCCTGCGAATAAGGCGAACTTGGCCTACGTCCACCAACTCATCGCTGCCAACTATGACGGGACACCAGGAGTCGAGAACGTCGTGTTCATCCTCGGTCGGGTGACCATACCGTACTCCGGACGAGGCGGGTTTGACGGACATCCGTCCCATGGTGGTCCATGGGTGGCGGACACTTACTACGGAGTCCTCGATGAGCAGCTCTGGACCGACAATCAGACAACCAGCGGCGCTCAATGGAGAGTGGCGGATGACGGCTATTTCGACAACGACAACGCGCCGCCTCTCGACATGGCGGTCGGACGAGTCGATTTCGCCAAGCTCGACGCCTTCGCAAACGCGGACTTTCTACCTCCCAACCTGTCGGGGCCAGCGTTGGAAGCCGAGTTGCTTCGTCTCTACCTGAACAAGGACCACCGCTACCGCATGGGCGAATTGCCTGTCGGCAAACGAATGAGCTATCAGGACAACATCATCCACGACTACCTGCTTCCCGATGCGGCCCGACTTGGTGCAAGCTTGTTCGGTCTGGATTACGGCGTCTGTTTCAACGCCAAACCGTATGTTCTTCCACAGGCCCCATGTCTGTGGGCCTGGTACTTCAACTATGGCAAACCGGCCCAGCAGTATCTAGGAGGTGACGAGTGGTTCGCGGCTGAGGATAGGCTTGTGTTTTCGGCCGAAGAACCTGCCAACCTCTTCTACCACCTCATGGGATCCTTTTTTGCCGATTGGAACCTTGGCTCCACCCAATCCAACCCTCCTGACAACTTGATGCGCAGCCTGCTGGCTACGCCCAATTATGGGCTTGCGTGTGTAGCGTGGCCAGGCTGGAAGTTTGACCGGCTCGGTTGCGGAAAGCACTTGGGAACCGCAATGCTCGGACGCACGGGCAACCAGAATCGTGCCTTTATGTCGATCATCGGAGACCCCACGCTGCGCATGAGCCCGATGCTGCCGGTGGAGGACCTTGCCGCGATCCGGAGCGGTTCCACGGTTCTGTTGACTTGGACACCCTCCGGGCAAGCGGGAGAGTCCTGGTACATCTATCGGAGCACCACTGGATTGGACGGCTTCTCGACGCCGCTGGCCCTGGCGACGGAACCGGCGTTCACGGACAACAACTCGCCCGCCGGGGCGATGTACCAAGTGCGGGCTTGTCGGCTGGAGGTCACCGGAGGGGGAAGCTACTGGAATCTAAGTCAAGCTAGGTTCATTTCCGTACCATGATGAATGATGTTATGAAGACGATCATTCTATTCGGCGTATGCGTAGCTGCAGTCCTTCCCTGCCGCGCGTTGGAGAACGGCTCCTTCGAAGAAGCCGACCGCAGTTACTTCGTCTTTCCTGGAGTGCAATT